>CAIZMQ010000157.1 GCA_903934135.1 uncultured Verrucomicrobiota bacterium | reverse complement strand
GTACTCTGGGGGGGGGATATGGTGCGTGCCTCATGACTAATTTTTACCACGCCAGCGCTAACTTTTACCGCGCTGCTGCTGCTTTCGTCCTTGCTTTTGCGCTTCTATCGCCCGCGCCGAGCCGAGCCGACACCTTCGGCAGCGGGTCGAACAGCTTTGAGATCAGCTTCGTTCAAATCAGCCAGACGAATAACGCAACCGACCCGGCAAGCGGGAACAGGTATGGAGCGGTGCCCTACGAATATCGCGCGGGCATTTACGAGATTACGGAAAGCATGATCACCAAGGCGACAGCCAGCGGGCTGGTGGGTGTCACGGCGGGGGCGTGGACGAATCAAAATCAACCGGCGGGCAACCTCAATTGGTTTGAGGCAGCAGCCTTCGTCAATTTCCTCAACACGAACTCGGGGAAGACGGCGGCCTATAATCTAGCGTGGGATGGCTCAACTTGGAGCATGACGCTGCAGAACCCCACGAACGCTTGGACCCTGGGAGGGACCAATCTCTACCGCAATAAAAATGCCTACTATTTCCTGCCCAGCGAGAACGAGTGGTACAAGGCGGCGTATTATAACGCGGCCGGGACGAACTATTTCCTCTACCCGACGGCGAGCAGCACCGTCCCGACCGCCGTGACCAACGGGACCAATTCGGGCACGGCAGTTTTCATCGGCAACACGGTGTCGCCGGTTCAGCCGGCGGTGGTGACCCTCGCTGGCGCGCTCAGCGCTTACGGCACGATGGGTCAAGGCGGCAATCTTCGGGAGTGGACCGAGAGTGCCACTGATGGCTTATACAACAATGCGAACGCGTTCCGCGCGATGCGCGGTGGCTACTACAACTCCATTGCGGGTACGTTGGCTTCCACAAACCGTGACACCTTCAACCCGTTTATCGTTAACAACACCTTCGGTTTTCGTGTCGCCAGTATCCCTGAACCCTCGACCTACGCGCTGCTCTTGCTCGGAGCGGGCGCGATGTATCTCTGTCTCTGGAAACGTCGGCGGGATTCCCTTTGAGCCTTGGTTGTTGGCTCTTTGCGGGGTAAGCACTGGCAGAGCCTAGTGCGCCGGCTTCGCTCGCTGGCCGGAGGGGTGCGAAAGTTGCCTGATTTTTCCAGTGCCGCTCATCGCGACAAACTCCCATCCTGCGGAGGAGCGTGTCTTTTTTTTCCAAGGCAGCCCCTGACGAGTTCCCGTAATTCCCTTGCCATCCACGCAGGGACGGGGGCATGATGTCGCTATTGTTTGCCTTTCAGGTTCCACGGCCGTGGGCCTGTTTTTGCCACTTCCACCTTCGGCCAGAAATAAAAAGAACCATGAAAAAATCCCACCTCGTCGCGGCGTTGCTTGCTGTCTTTACCCTCATTCCCAGTCTCCAGGCCCAATCCTTGGTCACGATCGAAACGGTGACGGTGGGCGATGCGGGCAATGCGGCCGATACCAATGGCCTCGGCGCGGTGGCCGATGTCTTCGCCATGGGCAAATACGAAGTGACCATCGGGCAATACACCACCTTCCTCAACAGCGTGGCCTCGGTAACGAGCGCCAGCTACGTCGTCAATCTCTGGAACACGAATATGGCGACCGATCTCAACGTCGCCGGCATTAGTCGCAGCGGCAGCGGGAGTGAGGGCAGTCCTTACATCTATTCGGGCCTCGGCAGCGGCAACCGTCCGATTGCCTACGTGAGCTGGTTTAGCGCGGCGCGTTTCGCCAACTGGATGAACAATGGCGCGACCAACGGGGCGAGCACCGAGACCGGGGCTTACACCCTCAACGGGGCGACCAACGGTATCATCCTGAAAAACCCGGGAGCTGCATGGTTTATTCCCAGCGGGGACCAGTGGTATAAGGCCGCCTTCTACAAGGGTGGCGGGACCAATGCCGGCTACTGGGATTATCCCACGCAGAGCGACACCACACCCGGCAACGTGGTCGGCGGGGTAAGCAACCAAGCCAACTTCACCAACAACCTCGGGGAGTTTTCTGTCACCCAGTCGACCAATTATTCCCCCAGTCAAAATTATCTGACCGAGGTCGGTGCGTTCAGCAGCAGCGCCGGTTTTTATGGCACCTTCGACCAAGGTGGTAACGTCATGGAATGGAACGATGCGGTGGTCGACACGAACCAGCGCGGCGTCCGCGGAGGCGCCTATGACTACGGCTCCGACCATCTGCAGTCCGACTTCGCTGGCGGCGTCTCGCTCAACCCGGTGCAAGAGTTCGACGATGTGGGGTTCCGCGTTGCCACCGTCCCCGAGCCATCGACCTATGCGTTGCTTTTGCTCGCCGGAGCAGGCTGGCTGCTCTGCCAGCGCCGGAAGGTTAAGCTGTAGATTTTGTTTCTTTTTGCCTCTCAGGCAGCGTCCTTTGCTTGGCCGAATTCTGACCTGAGACCGCGCAGCGACCGGGAAACAGGGCCTAGGGTTTGGCCGGCGGCGCGGCGTTCGCTTGCAGGGCGACGAAATCCGTCGAGGAGCGTTTATCCGGAGAGAGCGAGCTTTGCGTCGTGATGAGAAGAGTGCCGGGCACGATGAGCTTTTTCAGTTCGGAGTCAATGGCTGGTGGCAGTTGAAGCTGCGACAGGATTTGTGGCGCGTCCGCTTTTTGTGCCGTGGCGATGACCACGGCGCTCCAGTCGGGTGATGGTTTTCCGGCGACCGGTGCGAGTTTCAAGTAAATCGCCTCGGGCAGTAGCGAATTAGGATCCGTAAAAGTGGCCGGTGCTTGGCCGATGAGGATCCCGGCCCGGAGAATTTCGATTCGCTTGTCGGCACCGCTGATAACGATGGCCACGCTTCCATCCTCGCTCTTGTCCGGTTCCCAAACAATGCCATCACCAGGTTGCTCGCGGGAAACTTCGGCCTGCGCGATGCCGAGCAACTGTTCGACCGGCGCGGCGGAGTCGCTCGGCTGGCTTGTCGATTGCGTAATAAGGACGGTCGTATCGTGTGCGGATGTGATCTGGTACAGATTCTTGGCGAAGGCCAGCGGCAGATGCACGCACCCATGGGAAGACGGATAGCCCGGGAGGGAGCCCGCGTGAAGAAAGACTCCGGACCACGTGAGCCGTTCGGCGTAGGGCATCGAGGCGTTGTGGTACTTATTCGAGTGATGGTCTGTATCCTTGCCCAGAATGCTGAATACCCCGGTTGGCGTGGCAAATCCGTGCCGCCCCGTGCTGACCGGAGTTTGTCCAATCTGAATACCGTTCCGGTAGACGAAAGCCAGCTGATCGTCGAGGTTGACGATGACTAGAATCGGCCCTGACTTTGAGCGCTCCGGCTGCCATTGGAAGGCTGGTTTCGGGTCCTTGGCCGAGACATTCAGGCAGGCCAAGGCGGCGAGGGTGGCAAAGGCGCTTAGTGCAATGGGGGAAAAATGCATTTATGAATTATAGGCGACCGGCCCCTCTATGTCATGGCTGCAATTCGCCTCTTCGGTACGATCTTCTGCCACGCGAGCCGGGGCATGAACGCGGAAGCCAGGGTGACATTCATTCGCGAGCGGTTCGGCCGGTTGAGCCACCCGTCACTACCGATCGAGGGGAAAAGCCGAAATACTTTTCGGGTTTGGTCTTAGTCTGCGGATCCAGACTGCCGCTCCGCTCTGATTTCACCGTCTGGAGTGGTGAGGACGAGTTTGTCGCCGTCGAGCGACCAGGTGGCGGCCGCGCCGAGCAGGGCGAGGAATTTGTACTCTTGCTCCATGACGTCCGGCTCGCAGGCGCGGCGCGTGCTGCGGAGGGGCCCAACTTTGATTTTGTCGCCCTCGATTTGGCACGATCCTCCGAAGCGGTTGCACGAGGCATGACCGGCGATATTGCCCTCGGTGTCGAATTCGAAGGTGATCGGATGATCAGCCAGAGGGGACTGTCCGGCGAAGGTGGTCGCCTGCCACGCGCTGCCGGGGAGGGTGAAGGAGGTTGAGTTGGTTTCCATGGCTAGGGCGGTGGACGTGATTAGAAGGAGGGAGAACAAGTGTTTCATGTGCGGAGTTTGCGGTGTTCAGTGAAAGGCATCAGGCCAGTGCTTGTTGGGTGGTTTTGAAGTGGAGTTTGGCCGTGGCGCGGAGGGCATTGGGGCCGTGTTGGTGGACGAGGGTGCGGGCGGCTTCGAGCACGGCGGCGGAGGCGCCTTTGGGGAACTTGAGGCCCCATTTTTTTTCCGCGTCGGCCAGCCAATCGATGAATTTTTCACGGGCCAAGATGGAGGCGGCGGCCACGGCGTAGTCGCTTTCCGCCTTGGTCTGCTGGCGGAGTTCGATTTTTCGTCCCTTTTCCATCAGGGCGCGTTGCAGCACGATGGGATTGGCGAATTGATCGCTCAGGGCGGACGGACACTCGGGCTTCCGCTCGCAGAGGTTTTCGATGATGCGTGCGTGGCCCCAAGCGAGGAGGCGGTTGAGGTTGCCGATTTTTTCGTACAGCGGATTGTATTTCTCCGGCGAGACAACGATCACCTCGCTGACTAGGCCCGGGGTGGCACGGATGACATCGGCCATTTTGCGGATTTGGGCGTCGGAGCCGATCGATTTGCTGTCGCGGATGCCGGCTTCGAGAAGTTGCCGGGCGATGGCGTCGTCCGTGTAGGCGCCGGCGATGACGAGCGGACCGAAAAAATCGCCCTTGCCGCTTTCATCGATGCCGAAGTGCGGGGTGAAGCGTTCGGGATGGTGGAGATCCTCGTAGCCGAGGCGGGCTTCGCCGAGGACTTCGGGTTCCAAGGTGAACTGGATGAAGTCTGCGGTCTCCTTGCCTTGGATCACCGCTTTGGGGCCTTTTTCGTAGACGGCCACGGTCAGGCCAGGTTTTTGTCCGAAATAAAGGGTGTAGGGCCGCGGCTCGAATTTGAATCCCTGCCGTTCGACGATGCCGCGGAGCTTGTCCGCCTGCTCGACAGTCAGGGCCACGGTGTGGGAGCGGAGCGGCGGCATGGGAGTCCCCGAAGGTGTAAACGTTCGTTCCTCCATCGTCGAGAAGGTTGGGCTTCGTCTGGGCCGCCTCCTTTGCTGTGATGGTCGCGTGAACAAGACGGATTTTGGCCGGCGCTTGCGCGTTTGGTTCCGACGGCACGGCCGGGATTTGCCCTGGCGGCAGACGCGGGACCCCTACGCCATCCTGGTCAGCGAGATGATGCTGCAGCAGACCACGGTGGCGGCGGTGGTTCCTTATTTCGAGCGGTGGATGAAGCGGTTTCCGTCCTTCGAGGAACTCGCGACCGCCGGCGAATCCGAAGTTTTGGCTCTCTGGCAGGGGCTCGGCTATTACCGGCGGGCGCGGAACTTGCATGCTTCGGCCAAAAAGATCGACGGGGATTGGTCCGGCAAATTCCCGCAAGAGTACGAAAGTCTGCGTGCCCTGCCCGGTATCGGCGATTACACTGCGCAAGCGGTGCGGGCCTTTGCTTTTGACCAACCAGTGCCGGTGCTCGATGCCAATGTGATCCGGGTCGTGGCGCGCTTGTTCGATCTCCGCACGCCGGTCGATACGGCGAAGGGGTTGGCCAGAGTGCGCGGCAAGCTGGAGGAATTACTGCCCGCGAAAGGCGGACATGAATTTGTCTCGGCCATGATGGAGCTCGGCGCGCTGGTCTGCCGGGCGGGGCGACCGGATTGCCTGGTTTGTCCGGTGAAAGAATTTTGCGCGGCCAAGCATCCGGAAAATTTACCGGTCAAGGCGCCGAAGGCGCCGATCAAGGAACGGACTGAGCTGGCGGCCTGGGTCTGGGATGGCGAGGCCGTCCTTCTCCAGCAGTCCACCGCCCGGCGCTGGGTCGGATTGTGGCGGCTGCCGCCTCTTGATGACCAACTAACAGGCGGACCCGCGGCCGAGTTGACTTACAGCATTGTCCGGGAGCGGGTGACCTTGCGAATCCACCCCAGATCCAAGGGGGACTTGGTGGCGTCCACGGAACCGCGCAAAGCGTTTTCTTTAAGGGAGCTGCAGCAAATCGCCATTCCATCCCCACACCGACGGGCCATTGCCAAACTCTTAAAAGACAGATTTGACCACGGATAACACAGATGACACTGATTTACGGAGCAGCGATGGGATACTCCTTATGATCATCCGTGATATTCGTGCAATCCGTGGTTAAAGTTCTCTCATGAGCGCCACCGTCACTAGCCAACCCGACGCCACCGGCCACTTTGGTCCGTATGGCGGAATCTTCGTGCCCGAGACGCTGATGACGGCGCTCGAGGAATTGACCCAGGCTTACGAGGCGGCACGGAAGGATCCGGAATTCCGCCGGGAATTGAACCAGCTGCTGGCCGAGTTTGTCGGGCGGCCGACCCCGCTTTATCTGGCTGAGCGCCTCACCGCCCAGCTCGGTGGAGCGAAGATTTATCTCAAGCGCGAAGACTTGGTCCATACCGGCGCGCACAAGATCAACAACGCGATGGGCCAGATCATTCTCGCGCGCCGCATGGGCAAGAAGCGGGTCATTGCCGAGACAGGTGCCGGTCAACACGGCGTGGCCACGGCGACGGCGGCTGCGCGATTCGGCATGGATTGCGTGGTCTACATGGGCGAAGTGGACATGAAGCGGCAGGCCCTCAATGTCACGCGGATGAAATTTCTCGGGGCAAAAGTCGTGCCGGTCACCGCCGGCCAAGCCACGCTGAAGGAGGCGGTCAACGAAGCGATGCGCGACTGGGTGACCAATGTGCGTTCGACCCACTACATCCTCGGCACGGCCTACGGCGCGCATCCTTACCCCATGATGGTGCGCAACTTCCACCGCGTGATCGGCGAGGAGTCGCGGCGCCAGATCCTCGAACGCGAGGAGCGCTTGCCCGACTTGCTCGTGGCCTGCGTGGGTGGCGGCAGCAATGCGATCGGACTTTTCTATCCCTTTCTCGAGGACAAGGACGTCCGCATGGTCGGGGTCGAAGCTGGCGGAGAGGGGATCAAACCCGGACGCCACGCCGCGCGCTTCCAAGGCGGAAAACTCGGCGTATTGCAGGGATGCAAAACGTTTCTCCTGGCCAATGACGACGGACAGATCGAGGCGACCCATTCGGTCTCGGCCGGTCTCGATTATGCGGCGGTCGGACCAGAACACAGCTTCCTGCGCGATGCGGGGCGGGTTGAATACGACTACGCCACCGACGACGAAGCGCTCGAGGCCTTCCAGACCTTGTCGAAAGTGGAAGGCATCATCCCTGCCCTGGAAACCGCGCATGCCGTGGCCCACGCGATCAAAGTCGCGCCGAAGATGGGGAAAGATCAGATCATTCTGGTCAACCTCTCCGGCCGCGGGGACAAGGATGTCCAGCAGGCGGCGGAGTTTATTTTCGGCGGGATGGGATAGACTATGGGGCTAGCAAGAGCTGCCCTTTTGACATCCAGACGTCGTGGACGTTGGGCGGAATGCCAATGAGTAATCTCATCATCAAGGCTGCTGTGCGGACGCTTTTCACTTTCACGAGTCGCGAAAAAGCACTGGAGCGGAGCAAACTCCTCCTGGGTCAATATTTGCGTCTTGCCGAGGGCTTGTCGGAGAAAGGTGGACAGCTTCGCGTCGAGGTTCCTCCCATGCGGGGAGTCGATGAAGACATGCGGCAGTGGTCTTTCTTCATGATTCTGGAACACAACGCAATTGTGAACCGGAGCATCACGGCCAGCGTGGTCCAGTTGGCGAATGGCGAAGTATTGAGCGGGCCGGCCACAATCGACGTGAAGAAGGGGGTCATGCCTTCCGGGGCGGCGGACGAGTCGCAGATCGGTTTGTTTGCCGATTCTGTGACCAACCACATTGCAGTCGTGGAGTGCTTAAAACAGCTGCGGGGCAAGCGGACTTCACCCCACCCGATCTTCGGAAACTTTGATGCGCACAAGTGGAACTGCATGTTTGCTTTTCATCTGGGGTTGCATCTGCCGCAGGCGAAGTATGTCGCGGACCGGGCCAAAGCGGAGCAGGCCGAGAGGGGTGGCCATGCTTTATCGCCCGGATAGATCGTTGGTGGTGTAGGTGACGATCTGGTGATCCGGAGGCTTTGTCTTGCGGAGGATTGGCCAGTTCCCTCGCCGGGACGGGGGAGACAGGGGAAGCAGGGCAGCGACGGTCATGGACCGCCGCTACATGATTTGGGTAAGGTGGAGTCGTGACTGGGATTGAGCATGACCCCGTGCTTTTTGGCGCGGATCCGACCGCGGGTATCGTTTCGGTTGAGTTCGGTGCGCCGGATCGGGTGCAGGTTTACCGGCGGGAGGGAGAGAGGACGGTGGTTGAGGAGGTGATGCATCGGCCTTTTGCCTGGGCCACGGAGCCGGTGCCGGGGGAGTTGCAGGAATTGCAGGGAGCCGGGGCGTTCAAGTTTGCCGTGTCCTTTGACAATGTGACGGCGTTCTCCAAGGCCAAGACGACTTACAAGCGTGAACTCTTTGCGCTTAACGATCTGGCGCACCAATACTTACTCGCCAGCGGACGCACGTTGTTCAAAGG
>CAIZMQ010000156.1 GCA_903934135.1 uncultured Verrucomicrobiota bacterium | reverse complement strand
ATTGCCAAAAAAGCGCACAAGGAAAAGACCAGCCTCCGCGAAGCCGCCATCGGTTCGGGTCACCTCACTGGCGAACAATTCGACCAGTGGGTCGACCCCGAGGCCATGACCCATCCTTGACGCTTGGTCTGTCTTTCTCTCAACTCTAAACCTTCAACTCTCAACTATTACCATGCTCAACGTAGGAACCACCGCTCCCGACTTCGCCCTTTCCTCGAAAAACGCCGATGGCCTCAACCTGGTCAAACTTTCCGACCACCAAGGCCAAAACGTCGTCCTGCTCTTTTTCCCCATGGTTTACACCAGCGTCTGCACTGACGAATTCTGCGCGGTCTCCAAAAGCTTTTCCGACTTCGCCGGCGCCACCGTCATCGGCATCAGCGGCGACAACCCGTTCGCGCAGGAAGCCTGGGCGCAGAAGGAAGGCATCACCGTTACTCTGGCCAGCGACTACGATCACAAAGTTGCGCAGGCCTACGGTATCGCCTACGACCAATTCGCCCCGCAATTCAACCTCCCCATGGGCGGCGTGCCCAAGCGCTCGGCCTTCATCGTGGACAAAAACGGCGTCATTCAATACGCCGAGTCCCATGACGACCCACGCCAGTTGCCTGACTTCGACGCGATCAAAGCGAAGCTCGCCGAGTTGAAATAGCCCTCTGGGCTGTACTCCATCAGCCGGCTCCGGGAAACCTCAGGAGCCTGGGCCAACGTGCTAGCAGCTTATTAGCACTCGGATGGACTCCCTCACCCAAATCACCCTCGGTGCATGTGTTGCCGCGGCGTGCGTTCCGCCCGGGCAGCGCCGCAAGGCCGCGTTGCTCGGTGCCGCCTTAGGCACACTCCCCGACTTGGACGTCTTCCTCGACTACGGCGGACCGGTGGCAAACTTTACCCTGCACCGCGGGTTCAGTCATTCGCTCTTGGTCTTGGCCCCCATTGGAGCTCTGCTCTGGCTCGCCTTGCGGTCTCTCTGGCCACCGGTGCGCGAGGCACCACAGCGCTGGTTCACGGCCATTTTTCTTGCTCTCCTAACGCATCCTCTTCTCGACGCGCACACCGCTTACGGCACGCAGCTCTTTTGGCCGTCCGGTTCGACCCCGGTCTCTTGGGCTACGATTTTCATCATCGACCCGCTTTACACTTTGCCGCTGCTGGCCGGGATGATCGCCGTGCTGATCCGGCCGGTATCGCAGGTCTCAGGTCGCTGGCTGATGGTGGGACTGGTGTGGAGCATGCTTTATCTCGGGTGGTCATGGTTCGCGCAAACCCTGGTTGCTGCAAATGCCCGTCAGAGCCTCCACGCTCAGGGAGTTGCCGAGGCACGCTTGTTCGTCAGTCCCGCGCCGCTCACCACGCTGCTCTGGCGTGTGGTCGCCCGCACTCAGCAGGGCTATTATGAGGGTTTGGATTCAGTCGTGGCAAATGATGGCCTGATCGAATTCACCTTTTATCCCTCGGAGGACCGGATTCTGGCCGCAGCCCTGCTTCACGTCCCCGCGGCGCAAAGGCTGCAGTGGTTCGCCGGCGGATTTGTCGGGGCCTCCGTGGAGGACGACACACTCATCCTCAGCGATCTGCGCATGGGGCACCACCCTGATTATGTCTTCCGCCACGCGGTGGCCCGGCGGGGAAATCCCCACTGGGATGCCATCGAGCCGGAAAGATTGCCAAGTACCATTCCAACACGCCAGCTGAAGTGGATCTGGCAACGCATCTGGAACGAATCGTCCGTTCGTTAGGGGGCTTCAGCGTTCTTTGCGGATCCGGCAAGAGACCGCTCCGCGCAGAATTTCCGGAGGCCGCTCGCCTGTTTCCATGGCACATAGTCCGCCACCAATCGCCTTGCGACACAAGTTTTGCAGATCCTGCTTACCCCACTCGGAAAAGTTGCAGGAGACAAGCAAGCTGCCACCCGGCTCCAGCAACTCGAAACATTGCGAAACCAGGTCGGGCAAATTCTTTTCGATGCGGAAAACGCTTCCTCCCGCGCGACCGAAAGTTGGCGGGTCGAGCACAATGAGGTCGAACGTCTCACCACGCCTGATCAAGCGCGGCACGACCTTGGTGGCATCATCGACCAGAAACCGGTGGCCATCCGCCGGATCGATCCCGTTGGCTGCCAAATTCGCACGCCCCCGGCGCAGCACGCTCTGGGCCGAGTCCACGCTGCACGTTTCCCCTCCCGCCGCTGCTGCGCAAACCGTGAAACTACAAGTGTAGGCAAAAAGGTTGAGCATCCGCTTGGCCCCGAATCCCGCCACCCAGCGCCGATTGACACGCTGATCGAGAAAAAGTCCCGACGAATATCCGGCGCCGGGCTCCACGAGGTAGGCTATTCCATTTTCCCGCACCACGATTTCGCCGGGATCCTCGCCGGCCAAAAGCATGGCTGGCTTCTGATTGGACGCTTTGATGACCAATTGCCGTCCGAGATATCCACGTGGAGCGAAGCTGTAACGACGCATGACTTCCTCGCGCAGCCCTTCGACCCTTGGAGGCTTGCCCCCGCTCCAGAGCAGCCAATCCCCGTAGCGATCGAGCCATCCATCGTGCGCGGTGGCCAAGCGGTGCGCATCTGTCTCTTCCTCCGCCAACCGCGCCCATTGATCCGGGGAAATCCAATTCATGCGCCCAGAAGATGCATCAGATGGTTTGCCGCGCCAACCCCTCGATTGCATTGTGACTCCCGTGCCACGGCTTCGTTGCTTTTACCACCCGGACTTTTTCCTGCCCCTCCCTCCTTGCCATCCTTTCCCCATGGAAAAATTTCCCCAGGCTCACGACCTGCTGGTCTCCGAGAGCGCGGCGATCGAGATCACGCCCGTCGCGCCTGCCCCCATGCGGCAACTGCTCCGCATCCATGCCAGTGGATACTTGCGCAAGCTCGCCCACGGCACGCTAACCGACCAGGAAGTCTGCAAACTCGGTCTTCCTTGGCAGCCACGGCTGCTCCACCGGTCATCACTCGAAACGGCAGCGACTGTAGCCGCCTGCCGGCATGCCTTGGACCACGGCATGGCCGCCAACCTTGCCGGTGGCACACACCATGCCTTCCCCGATCGCGGCCTCGGCTATTGCGTGCTCAACGACGTTGCTGTCGCCGTCCGTGATCTGCAGACCAACCACCCCACCCTGCGCGTATTTATCGCCGACACCGACGCCCACCAAGGGAATGGGACCAACGCCATTTTCCGCGGCGACCAGCGGGTCTTTACCTACTCGATCCACGGGGAGCGCAACTACCCGAGCGCTAAAGAGGCGGGCAATCGGGATGTCGGGCTGCCACGTCAAGTTTCCGGCGACGATTACCTCACTGCTCTCTCCAATACCCTCCCTCCTTCCCTCGACAGTTTTCCCGCGGATCTCGTTATCTGGATCTCCGGTGCCGATGTCCACGAGCGGGACCGCTTCGGCCAAATGAAACTCACCACCGAACACATGACCGGACGCGACCGACGCGTCATTGACTGGTGTCTGGATCGCCGGCTTCCGCTTGTCATCCTCTACGGCGGCGGCTACCACCTGGAACCTGGGATGACGGCTCGTTTGCATGCCAATACCATCAGCACAGCTGCGATGGCCTTTCGGGCTATCCAAGGCAGCAACGACCGACCCGCGCGCCAACCGGACTTGCCCGGAAAATACCAACCCGGTGTCCCGAGCCTCAGAACGCCCTCCGGAACGTGAACCCCGAATTGCCGATCCTTGAGCTCGTCGTAGCCCGCCATGTTGAGGACTTGGCCTGGCTCGGACGCGTGCCGGAAAACTTCCAGATCACGGTCTACGACAAGGGCGATGGTTCCAGCGGTGGAATACGGCTGCCCAACGAGGGCCGGGAAGCCCACACTTATCTCCACCATCTCACCGAACGTCACGAGTCCCTCGCCGCCCTCACCGTTTTCGTGCAGGGCCACCCCTTTGATCACGCGCCCGACCTCCACAAAACCCTCCGCGCACTGGCCGAAGGCACCTTGACGATCAACGATTTCTACTGGCTCGGCTTCCTTGCCGACACCGACGATTCCCGAGGGCGCCGCCTTTTTGTCCCGTGGAGCAAGAACCCGGATCGCCATGAACTGCAACTCGACGGCTTCCACCAGGAATTATTTGGTGCTCCGGGCCCCGCTGACTATCGTTTTTTCGTCGGTGGGCAATTCGCTGTGACCCGCGAGGCTATCCGGCACCGGCCTGCGGATTTTTAT
>CAIZMQ010000155.1 GCA_903934135.1 uncultured Verrucomicrobiota bacterium | reverse complement strand
CGGCTGCGCAGCCTGACCGGATTTCGTCCGCGCTGGACGCTCGAGCAGACGATCGATGATCTGATCGACCTGGCTCGCGGCGCGACCAAACAAAGGGCGGCATGAAAGCGACACGACTATCTCTCATTCTTGTGGCGTTGGCCTGCCTCGCCACGGCGCGAGCCCAAGAACAGGACGGAGCCGCCCTGCTCAACCAGCAGGTCATCCTCGATCAAGGAATCGAGGTGCGGGAGGAGAAGCCAGTCAAACGCTGGACCGTGGTTCCTCTCTACACCTTCACCGCCTTTAACGACGGCCGGGCGGGATGGCAACAAGAGTACATCGAGATTCTCTACCAACCCTTGAGCAACCTGATCCTCGGCACCTCGATCGACATCATGCAGCGGCCGCCTGCGGGCACGGACATCCTCTACAGCGGTCTGGCCTCTTGGTATCCGGTCAAAAACCTCGAGTTGCACAGCAAGCTTTCCTTCTGCCCGGATCCGCAGTTCGCCCCCAACCAGATCTACAGCGGCGGCCTCGAATACCAAGCCGCTCCCCGCCTTCTCCTCCTCTTCGACTACACGCAGTTCAACTTTTCCAGCGTGGCTCCGCTCGGGCCCGGATCTATCGAGCAAGTCAAACCGGGCTTCTCCTGGTGGTTCAACGACGACGTGTTCTTTACCTTCCGATACGCCCAAGGCTGGGCGTTCAACGACGACAATTACAACTACTACGCGGGCACGATGAACTTCTGGAATATGCCGGGAGGCGGACGGCTCACCGTCGGTCTCGCTTACGGCACCGATCCAGATCTCGATTTCGGCACGGGCGACACCAGCCTTTCCAATGCCTGGATTGGATCCCTGTTCTACCGGCAGCCGATCACGGAGAGCTTCGCCCTCGTCGCCGGCCTGCAATATGTTTACCGGCTGCAGGAAAATAACGCGGGGCAACTCTACCAGCAGTGGGCGCCGACGATCGGAGCAGTATGGACATTCTAAGCCCTGACCTTCTGCGGATTGCTTGGAACATTTCGCTCATCTTTGGGGCGATGAGCGGCGTCGTGCTCATTCTCACTATTGTGGTTCGCCTCCAAGCCCAGAGTGCCACCGAACGGACCAAGGCTTTTCGCCACAAAGTTGAGCCACTGGTCACTGCCTACCTGGCAAAACACGAATCTTCCCCCGCTGTGGTGGCAGCTTTGCAGCGCGACCCGTCGCAAGCACTCTCCCTCCTTATGGAAGTTTCCGACCGCTTGGCAGCGGCGGATCGCAAAGCACTGCACAACCTCTTTGCCTGTCTTCCTTTGCGGAAAAAAGAGGCTGCTGCCCTCCACAGCCGCCAATGGGATAAAAGACTGAAAGCGGCCGAGCGCCTCGGTTACCTCGGCGACGGTGTCTCCGGCCCCGCGCTGGTCGATGCTTTGCAGGATCCCGTCCTTGCCGTGCGTCTCGCCGCCGCCCGGTCACTGGCCAACCTCGGTGAGACCCGGGCTATTGTCCCGATCCTTGTCGCCTTCGACCTGCCCGGTGAAATGAACCAGCGCCGGTTGGCCGAGATACTCTATGCTTTCGGGCCGGCCGCAGTCGAACCACTGCTCGGCGTACTGGCCAACGTGCATGGCACCTACTCGGATAACGCGATCGGTGTGGCTGAACGGGTCCTCGGCATGCTGCGCGCGCCCGAAGCGGTCAAGCCTCTCACCACCTTGCTCACCCACCCTGAGTTCCGCGTGCGCCTCAATGCGGTACGTTCACTCGGGCAAATCGGGGACCATACCGATACCGCGCCGATCGCGCGTCTGGCCAAGGACCCGGCCTGGGAAGTTCGCAATGTCGTCATGCAATCCCTCGGAAAACTGCACGGCACCCGGCACATCAAACTGATGGAGGAGGGCATGCGCGACACCTCGTGGTGGGTGCGGTTTTCCGCCGCCCAAGCTCTATGGGAACTTGGCGGACCCGGGCACGAAACATTGCACCGGGCCGTGGACGGAAGCCCCGACCGGTTCGCCCGCGACATGAGCCGGCAAATCCTCCAGGAACACGGCTCGTTATCGAGTCAGGAGACGCGCGCATGATGACTATCGTCCACATTCTTCTCTGGGCCATATTGGCCTATTTCGTTCTTCTCCATCTGATCTACCTGCTCCTTGTTTGCCTCGGCTCGGCCCAAATCCGGCGCTACGAAAATGCCATCACCTTCACCGAGTTCGACCGCATTTCGAAATCCGAACTCTCCATGCCAGTCTCGCTGATCATTCCCTCCCACAACGAGGCGCCGATCATTGTCAGCACGGTGGAAAACGCCCTGAAGCTGAACTATCCGGCCCACGAGGTCATCGTGGTCGACGACGGCTCGACCGACGACACAATGGCCATACTGCGGGACCATTTCCAAATGCACCGCGTCGATAAACACGGACGCAAACAGGTCGAAACGCGCAAGGTCACCGCCGTCTACGAAAGCGCCGCGCACCCAAACTTCACCGTGGCGGCCAAAGAAAACGGACGCCGCGCCGATGCGATCAACGCCGGCGCCGCGCTTTCCCGTTATCCCCTACTCTGCGTGATTGATGCGGACTGCGTGCTGGAAACGGACGGACTACTCCATATGGCCCGCCCTTTTTTGGCCGACTCCAATCTCGCCGCCGCCGGGGGCGTGGTCCGTCCCTCGAACGGCCTGAGCGTGGAAAACGGCACAATCACCCGTCGCGGCTTGCCGCGCACCCTCCTCGGTATGAATCAGGAAGTGGAATATGCCCGCAGCTTCCAGTGGGCCCGCACGGGATTAAGCCGCCTGCGAAGCATGCTTTGCATCTCGGGCGCCCTTCTCCTCATCAAAAAAAGCGTGTTCGATGCCGCCGGCGGACCGTGGCCGGAGTCGATCACCGATGACATGGAGTTTGCCATCCGACTAAACGGGCATATCTATGATCGCCGCAGCGGCGGCCATTCCAGCATCGCCTACGCGCCCGACGCGGTCTGCTACACCGAGGTTCCGGAGACCTTGCCACTCTACGCCTCGCAACGAAACCGGTGGCAACGCGGAACTCTCCAGTCGATTTTCCGGCACTGGCGCATGCTCTTCAATCCGCGCTACGGCATGACCGGACTTTTTGGTCTGCCTTTTTTTCTCTTCTTCGAGGCGCTCGCACCCATAGTCGAACTCGCAGCCTACACTCTGGCCGTTATTTTGCTCTTCGCCGGTCTAGCCTCACTCAACGAAATCTTCATCCTGGTTTTCCTCGCTTACATCACCGGCGTTTTCCTCACTTTGCTAGCGGTGTTGATCAACGAGTCCTCGCGCTGGCGTACCGTGTCTTGGCGTGAGTTCTGGAAAATGATCGCCGCCATTCTTCTCGACAACCTTGGCTTTCACCAGTTCCGCCTCGTCTGCTCACTAGTCGGGACTTTCCAATACGTCTTTCTTCGCCGCCGCGATCTGGGGGCAAAGATGGAGCGCCTATCCCCTTCCACAGCCTTATGACGATACCACAACCCTCCAACCTTCATTATGATGTCACCATAGTCGGCCTCGGCTACGTGGGCATACCCCTCGCCCTTGGCTTCGTCGAAGCCGGACTCCGGGTACTCGGACTCGACACTGACGAGGGACGACTGCGCGAGTTGCAGCACGGCCATTCGCCGTTGGCCCATCTGCCCTCTGAGAAGATTGCCAGGGCGCTCGCCACGGGCAGACTGCACTTTACCGACGATACGGACCGCATTTCGGAAAGCGCCGCCGTGGTCATCTGCGTACCGACTCCGCTGCGCCGCCACCAGGACCCCGATCTGTCCCATATCCTTTCCGCCGGCGAACAGGTTGCGCCCCACCTGCGCCGCGGCATGCTTGTCTCGCTCGAATCCAGCACCTACCCGGGAACAACCCGCGAAGAACTGCGGGCCGTGCTCGAAAAGGGATCGGGTCTCAAGGCCGGCGTGGATTTCCACCTCGCCTTCTCCCCGGAACGCGAGGATCCGGGCAATACCGACAGTGTCTTGCGTCATGTTCCGAAAGTGGTCGGTGGACTTACCCCCGCATGTCTCGAGCGCGCCCTCGAACTCTACCGCCACGCGGTCGACAAGCTCGTGCCGGTCAAGGACTGTGATACGGCCGAGGCCGTCAAGTTGACCGAAAATGTTTTCCGCTTCGTCAACATCGCCTTGGTCAACGAGCTCAAGCGGATTTACACCCTCATGGGTATTGACGTCTGGGAGGTGATCAATGCGGCCAAAACCAAGCCCTACGGCTTCATGCCCTTCTACCCGGGTCCCGGGGTGGGCGGACATTGCATCCCGATCGATCCTTACTATCTCACCTGGAAAGTGCGTGAGTATGGAACGGACACCCGCTTCATCGAGTTGGCCGGGCAGATCAACCGCTCGATGCCCTACTACGTGGTCAACCACCTGCTCGAGGCCATGAACGCCGCCGGCCGTGCTTTGCGCGGCGCGCGCGTCCTTGTGCTCGGCATTGCCTATAAACCCGGCGTGTCCGACGACCGCGAATCACCCGCTTACCCGATCATGGATCTGCTCCGGGCCAAAGGTGCGGTCGTCGAATATTATGATCCGCACATTCCCCGCATTGTTCCCGGCCACAACAGCTGGTCCGGCCACCAGTCGATTGCCTGGCGCGCACATGAATTGGCCACCTTCGACGCCGCGGTTGTTTGCACCCCGCACCCCGGAGTCAAATACGCGGAACTGGCGGACAACGTGCCTCTCATCATTGACGCATGCCATGTCGTCCCCGCCGACCGCAAAGCAAATGTCGTTGCGGCTTAGAGGCAGCGAGGCAGGATACCTCGTTGCGGCCGCCTTGCTTATGGCCTCGGCCCACGCGCAGGAATATTTCGAGGATTTCCTTTCCTCCGGTCAACCGCGCACCAGCAACGGCACCACCTGGGATTACCAAGCGGAACTCTCGCCGGTCGAGCAATGGTTGGAGATCATCCCCGGCGATGGCTTTGCTTACCTCACCGCCGAACACGAATTCCTCAAGCGGCGCCCGAGGCCACATGGCTTCTGGCCATTCCAAACGCTTTCCTTCGGTCCATTCGGCGCCGGGCACCGCATCAGCATGCGTGCCAAGAACACGGCTATCCCGGGACTCGCCGCCATGATCTTCACCTACCGCGAGCAGGACCGGATCGACGAGATCGATCTTGAAATCACCGCCACCGACACCGAGAGCCCGCGGCCGCACCATCGCACCGGTCCCGATGGCGGGTGGACCGATCTGCGCCTGGTCACCTGGATCGATGCGGACAAACGGAGGCCCGAGCCAACCACCTTGGCGAAACAACCCGCGCGCGGGGCCGACGGCGAACCCCTGTCGCTCCAGGACGATACGTTCCGTGTCTACGCCATCGAATGGGACACCACGGAGGTCCGCTTCTCCATCGACGGCGTCCACCAACACACGATCCAGGATGCGGTGCCCGACCGTCCGGCCCGCGTCATCTTCGGCCTGCGGCAAATGCCCTGGGCCGGCCGCGCCGATTGGAAAAAGCCCCAAACCATGACCATCGATTGGGTCAAAGTGGAACCCCTGGCCCGTGATTGAGACCGATTCGCAAAAGAGTCCCTCCTCCACAAAGCCGCATGCCTTCACCCGTGGCCTCGGCATCTTGCCGATGATCCCCACCCATCACGGGCCCAGATGCCCGTGCCACTTTCTTTGCGCAGTTCAGCCCTCGAGTCTCAGCCCGCCGCCCTTTACAGCTCCCCTAGGGACTTCGCCCCATACGCGCATCCCGCACTTGTGCTCCCATCCAACCAGCCCAACGTTGATACTATCTGCATAACGTAATGCCTCTTGACCCCTCGCGCGCCGACCAACTCCTTCTAACCAAGGGTGCCGTCCCCGCCCCGTTTCACCCACACGAAGGTGAGCGCCTCGCCAGCCTGCACGACTATGAGATTCTCGACACCGAACCCGAGGCTGTCTTCAACGGCCTCATCGCCCTTGCAGCCTACATCACGGAGACCCCGCTCGGGGCCATTTCATTTGTCGATCGCGACCGCCAGTGGTTCAAAGCCACCCACGGCTTCGCCGACAAGCAAACCGACCGCTCCATCGCGTTTTGCGCCCACGCGATCCTCGAAACCGGACCCGCTTTCATCGTGCCCGACGCGGCGAAGGACGAGCGCTTCTCAGGCAACCCGCTCGTCACCGGTCCGCCTTATATCCGCTTCTACGCTGGCATCCCCATGCTCACACCGGACGGCCTGCCGCTTGGCAGCTTCTGCGTGATGGACCGCACCGCGCGCGAGTTGCGTCCGCAGCAAATCGAAATGCTGCAGCATATCGCACGCATCGCCATGGACGTGGTCGACTCGGAACGCCACGCCGTCGTGCTCGAGAAGCACATCATCTTCGGGCCGGCCTCCGAGGGAGAATTGCCGGCGGCCATTTCAAATCTCGCCACCGCCACCGGGCCGCTCCACGGCTTGATCAACCACCTGCTTGGACTTTACGGACCGATCCTCGGCGGCGTGCACGCCCGCATCCAACGTTTCCACGGCGAATTTCCCCTCGAGGCCTTTTACATTCCGGAAGATCCGCCCAGCGAGGTACACGAACGCCTCTGGCAGGCCGCCGACCGGTTTTTGCATCCCGTGGCGCAAACCCTGGTGCGCGGCACCGTCGAGGTGGACGGCGCCCCCTACCAATACGGTTTTGTGCCCGTCGGACTCGCCGGGCGCGTGCTGGCCCGCGTCGATTTCATCAGCCCGCTCCGCGCCAATCCGGGCTTCGAAAGCATTTTCAAGCTGATGCTCTCCTGCTTCCTTGCCTTGGCCGAACGCGAAGTCCACGCGCAAGAACTCCATTTCCAAACCCATCACGATCCCCTCACCGGCTTGGGCAACCGTACTCCGCTCATCGCCGAAATTGACCGGAGCATCCGGAAGGCCGACCCGGCCCGTCCGGCGGATTCGCTCGTCCATCTCCGTCTCGATGGTCTTGCCGAGATCAACGATAACTTCGGCTACAGCACTGGTGACCGTGTGCTCGTCGCCGCGGCGAATCGGTTGCGGCAACTGGTCGATGGAACCCCCTTCGTTTCGCGCATCGGCGGGGACAAGTTCCTCGTGCTGCTGCACGGCCGCGGCTCCACCGACAGACTCGACGATCTGCTCGCCACCTTGGCCGCAGCGCTCGACCAACCCTTCCAAGTGGAGGGCGAAAAAGTCACGCTGCACGCCAGCGTCGGCTGCGCTCTCATCGATGATCCGGCGCTCCATCCCGTCGAGATCCTGCGCCGCGCCGACGTGGCCATGCGGCATGCTGCCGCGGAGGAAAACCGCTCCGGATCGTCGACCTTCATTTATGAGGAGGCCATGTTTCACGCCCGCCAGCAGCGGCACCATGACAACCTTCTCGTCCGCCAGGCCTGCGAGGAGAAGCGCCTCTTTCTGCTTTTCCAGCCGGTCATCGACCTCGAGCACGGCCGTCTGGGCGCCGCCGAAGGCCTTCTCCGCATGCACGGCCGCGACGGATCCACGATTCCCGCCGGCGAATTCATGGCTGCCATCACACGCATCAGGTATGAGTCCATCATCGACGAATGGGTCTTCGGGGAATTCATCCGCCTGAGCACCGGCGACGGTCCTGGCCGGCGGTTGCTCGAAATGGAAGGTTTCTCCCTCGGCCTCAACGCCACCCCTACCTTCCTCTCCACACCCGGATTCGCCTTGCGCTGGATCGACCGTCTCGCCTCAGCCCGCATCCCGGCCTCCCAAACAATCATCGAGATCATCGAAAACCCCCTGCTACTCCAAAACGAAGCCCTCCAACGGAACCTGCAGGACTTGCGCGCCGCCGGTGTCCGCATCGCCATCGACGACTTCGGCGCGGGCTACAGCAACCTGCGGCACCTGACCGACTTGCCGGTCGACATCGTCAAACTCGACCGCAGTTTTCTCGCCGAGCGGAAAGATCCGGCCCGACGCGGCGAAAAGCTGATGAGAAACATGATCAATCTCTGCCGCGATCTCGGCTACCAATCACTGGTCGAAGGCGTCGAAACAGCTGAGCAGGACGCCTTTCTTCGCGACGCCAAGTGCCGCTACGCCCAAGGATACTTTTACGCCAAACCCATGCCCATTGAGGAGGTTCTCGTCATGGCCCGCTCGTTCCCCGCCAAGCCATAATCCCCGGATCACAACTCGCACAGGACCTCGCCCGGCCATTGCCGACACGCAGCGAATCGGGCGCAGCAGTTAGTCCAGCTTGAGATAGGACAACAATCCCTGCTTGCCACCCTCACGGCCGAAGCCGCTTTCTTTGTAGCCACCGAAGGGGCTGGCGGGGTCGAACTTGTTGTAGGTCTCGGCCCAGACGACGCCGGCGCGGAGTTGCGTGGCCAACTTGAAAACTTTGCTTCCTTTGTCCGTCCAGATCCCGGCACTCAACCCATAAGGCGTGTTGTTGGCCCGCTCGAGAGCTTCTTCCGGAGTGCGGAAGGTCATAACACTCAGAACGGGGCCGAAAATTTCCTCCTGCGCAATCCGGTGCGAATCGGTCACTCCGGTGAAGAAGCTCGGCGCGTAGAAAAAACCCTTGGCCGGAAGTTTGCACGCGGGCTGGAACAACTCGGCACCCTCTTTTTTGCCGCTGGCCACCATCTCCTTGATTTTCTCGAGCTGCTCGCGGCTATTGATCGCCCCGATGTCGGTGTTCTTGTCCAGCGGATCGCCCACCCGCAAGGTGCGGAGCCGGTCGCGCAGACGGCGGATCACCGGTTCGACAATACCTTCCTGCACGAAGAGACGCGAACCGGCACAGCAGACGTGGCCTTGGTTGAAGTAGATTCCCTGGATGATGCCCTCGACGGCTTGGTCGATCGGAGCGTCTTCGCAAATGATGTTGGCTGCCTTGCCGCCCAACTCGAGGGTCAGCTTTTTTCGCGTGCCGGCGACCGACCTGGCGATGATCTTGCCCACTTCGGTCGAGCCGGTGAAGGCGAGCTTGTCGATGTCCGAATGATTGACGATAGCCGCTCCGGTGTCGCCGAAACCGGTGACAATATTAACCACGCCTTCCGGCAGGTCCGCTTCGGCGAAAATTTCGGCCAAGTGCATCGCGGTGACTGATGTGGTCTCGGCCGGTTTGAGCACACAGGTGTTGCCGCAGGCCAAGGCGGGCGCCAGCTTCCACGCGGCCATGAGCAGCGGGAAATTCCACGGGATGATCTGACCGGCCACGCCGAGCGGTTGCGGTTTTCGCCCGGGAAATGCGTAGTCGAGCTTGTCGGCCCAACCCGCGTGGTAAAAGAAATGCGCGGCCACCAGTGGGAGGTCGATATTGCGGCTCTCGCGAATGGTTTTGCCGCCGTCGAGGGACTCGATGACCGCCAGATCGCGCATCTTTTCCTGCAAGAGACGGGCAATGCGGAAAAGGTATTTGCCGCGTTCGCGGCCGGACATTTTGCCCCAAGTTTTTTCGTAAGCGCGACGGGCGGCTTTGACCGCCTTGTCCACGTCGCCCGCCGTCCCCAGCGCGATTTCGGAATGCTGCTTCTCGGTAGCGGGATTGATCGACGGGAAATATTTGCCGGACGTCGGCCTGACGAATTTGCCGCCAATGAAGAGGTCGTAGCGCGGTTGGATTTTGAGGTCGGTGTGGACCTCGGGGGCGGGCGAGTAGTTCCAGCGTTCGTTGAAACGCAGGTGGCGGTCGCGCACCGGAACGACCACGGCATGCGAGGCCGGCGCGGCCAAGGTGGCCACCCCGGTGGTGAGTTTTTTGGTTTTCTTGCTCATGGCAGGGAAAAGTAATCGCCGCTTTGATAGCGCCCGTCGACACCCTTGGCGATTTGCAGGAGGATGTCATTGGCCAGGGTGCTGGCCCCGAGACGGAACATGTCCGGGGTCAGCCAGTCGTCCCCCAGAGTTTCGTTGACCATGACCAGATAGTGCAACGCTTGCTTGGCCGTGCGGATGCCGCCGGCCGGCTTCATGCCGATGCGGATGCCGGTGGCAAAGAAATATTCGCGGATCGCGTCGAGCATGACCAGGGTGACGGGGAGCGTGGCGGCCGGACTGACCTTGCCCGTCGATGTCTTGATGAAGTCTCCACCCGCCTGCATGGCGATCATGCTGGCCGCACGGACATTGTCATAAGTGACCAGCTCGCCGGTCTCGAGGATGACTTTCAAATGAATGTCACCGCAGAGCTGTTTCACCGCGGCGATTTCGTCATGCACCTTGGCATACTCGCCGCGCAGGAACGCGGCGCGGTCGATGACCATGTCGATCTCGTCGGCCCCGGCCGTGAGGGCCACGCGCGTGTCTTCCAGCTTGGTTTTCAAGGACGACTGACCGCTGGGAAAGTAGGTGGCCACCGCGGCGACCATGACCGATGAGCCGCGCAGGAACGCCTTGGCCGCGGGGACGAGATTCGGATAAACGCAGACCGCCGCGACCGGCCCGACCCCGTAACGCTCGGGCGCCGGGTGCATGGCCTTGTGGCAAAGGGTCATCACCTTGCCCGGAGTGTCACGTCCCTCCAAAGTGGTGAGGTCGAGCATGGAGAAAACCAGCCGCAGGCCCTGCATCTTGGACTCCGCCTTGATGCTCCGCTTGGTGAAGGTGGCCGCGCGTTCTTCGACCATGATCTGGTCGACCCGTCCGAAAGACGGCGGTCGCGGCGCGGGGGAGAGAGAGTTCACGTGAAACGAAAAATATCCCTCAAAAACTGGAACCACAAGTAAAGCATGCCCCGCCACGAGTAGCGGCCGTGGTCGTCGTCGGCCGGTTCGAGCAGACCCTCGCGGATGTTGTGCTCCATCTGGGTCTCCATGTCGCGCTCGACCGCGGCGCGCACCGAGTCCGGATCAACCGCTTGGAGTGATTCCTCCTTCATCCCGCGCTCGACCAGAAAACTTTCATGTCCCTCGACCACCGCGGCAAAAGGAGCCTCGCCTGCCAAGCGGTGCAAGTGGACGCTGGGCGGAGTTTTCAGACTGGAAGAGACCGGACAATTCCACGTGGTGAAGACCGCGCCATCCGCCCCGCGCGAGGTCACGCTGGCGAAATGAAAGCCGAGCTGATTTTGCTCCACGTAAGTGATGGCGGCTTCCTCGCGCTTCTGCGGGTGGGCGAAGAGGCGGAGGAATTGACGGTAGCCGTCCATCTCCCAACCCAGGTCGGCCACATGCTCGAAGCCGGCCGCCTCGATATCATCGGAGAGCTCACCCAGCGCGAGGAACATTTCGCGGGAAGGCGGGGTGGACTGACGCAATTGCTTGCGCAACGGCAGACGCAACTTGCGCACGCGGAGGAGGATTTCCACCCAGGGGAGCAGAAGCACCGCCGAGACGCAGGCGGCGCCGATCCAAAGGTTGCCGGTGGCCAGGTAGCCAGCGGCGAACGTGGTGACCCCGAGCGAGAGAATCCCGATCCGGCGAAGAACCGGATGCGGAAAGCTGAAGAACGCCGCGGTGAGGACGACTAGACCGACAAAGAGCATCAGCTCATTCATGGCTTGAGGCCGTTCGCGTCGAGAAACGCGGACAATTGCCCGGTGTCGAAATCGGCCAGCACCTTGCCGTCCACTTCGAGGGTCGGCGTGAGCGATTGGCCGGAAATCTCACGCATGCGGGCCATCGCCTCGGGGTCTTCGAGGACTTCGCGTACTTCGTAGCGGTAACCATGCTGGTCAAGCCAAGCGAGGGCCTCTTTGCACCAAGGACAAAAACTTTTGATGTAGACGGTCATAGAGCCGTAAACCATCGCCGATCACCTGTCCGACGGCAAGCGCAGGAGGCCGCGCGCTTGTCAAAGCCCTCGCGCGCGGCATAATGAAAGATTCCCAAAGGCGCGCTCGTCTAGAGGCCTAGGACACAGCCCTCTCAAGGCTGGTACACGGGTTCGAATCCCGTGCGCGCTGCTTCTCTGTCTTTCCAGCACCCCGCCTGCAAAATGGGATGCATATGACCTCGGGAGGCCGTTGCCAGTTGGTTGGGGGCTGCAGATGCCGCCGATCCTATTTGCGAAGAGAAGATGTTCGGAGTCTGGCCCGGACGCGGCCTACTGCCGCGATGGCGAGCAGGCCGAGCGCGCACAGACCGAGGGTGGTTGGTTCGGGCACCACCGTGGTCACCGTCATTTGGTAGGGCGTGAAGACGGAGTTGGCGGAGACTTGCCCCGCATAATAGACGTATTCGTTGTCCACCCCGATACCCACATTGGTCGCCGTAAAGCTCCATTCGCTCGTGGTCGAGGGGCCATCGAGTTCGATCCAATACCGCGTGTTGGCGGCGAGCGGGTACGGCGTCGGGAGTTGGTAGTTGAACGTGCCGAGGGTCGCCGCGAGAAGGCTGTCATCAACCGTGGCAATCGTCGTCAATGTCACCCCGGGACTGGTCGAGTTGTCGCTGAGGAGGCTAACCGAAAAACTACCCCCGCTTGAGGGGTTGAGCGCTAGCACGAGAAGCCCGACATCGGTCAGCAGCGTGGACTGGCCGCCGGTGGAAAAGGAGTTCGCCAGCGGTGCGTTGGTTGACGCGATCCGCGCGCTACCGCCACTCACCGCGCCGGACGCTCCCGAAATGTTGTCATAAAGAACCTCGGCCGTGGCACGGCCGGGGAAAAGCAAACACAGTGTGGCCGCCGCGAGGCTGACCGCAAGGAGACGACCCTGGGTCATGGGAGCTTGATCGAAGGTCTGGGGCGAGTCGTGGTGCCAAAGCATGGCGAGGTGGCTGGTGCTGTGCATAAGTTGTGACTTTGGCCGTTATCTTGCGACAAGCCAAGGGCCAAGCCGCCAATCATAATATCGTCCCAGCAGGCAAGAGCGGCAGCGGCTAGGTTTGGGCTCACTCGTGGATACGGTCGGTGAGGAGGCGTTGAAGGTGACGGCTGACGAGGTCAGCCATGGAAGCGGCTCCGGTGAACTCTTGGCACTCGTGGTAGGTGTTTAATTCCCCGGCGAGTTGGGTCACATGCTCGGGCGGGGCGATCGGGGTCTTGCGCATCGTCGAGAGCAACGCGCTGTAGCGCCGGCTGGCCACGTCGATGCGGCGGGCCGTTTGGGAGCGCTCTTCCTGACGGTATTGCACGATGGTCGGGATATTGAGGTGCTGGCGGACCAACTCGTCGACCGGTTTGTTGTCCGGGAAAAGGTGCGGACGGTAAACCTCGAGGCGTTTTTCGTAACACTGCTGGTCGAAGTCGATCGGACGCACCCGGTATTGCACCTCCTCGAAGTCGGGGGTGATGTCGACAATGTAGTTCACCGCCCGCATGTCGCCGAGCAGCCGGAGGTAGCAACGCTCGGCGAATTTGACGAATTCCTTGGCCATGCGGACTTTGTTGACGTCCTCGCGGCCGAGGTAAGTCCGGATAAATTCATCACCCGGCACGCCCGCAATGTGTTCTTCGATCAGTGTATTTTCGCGGACCAGATAGCTGATCCGGAAGGGCGAGAGTAGGTGCTCCAGTTCGAGACCGTAGATGCGGGAAGCATCGGCATATTTCACGTAGTAGTGGTCGGCGTTGCCGTTGAAGCGGTTGATGATGCGGATGCGGAAAGGACGGGAGTTTCCGAAGTCGCCGAAATCGATGCGCTCGACCGAAAGATGGTCGGTGCGGGAGAGATCACCCCCAATTTTCAGCATGGCGTAAATGCGGGTCAGTTTGGGCTGCAACTCGCGCATGACCTCCGGCGCATAGGCCACCGTGAGCCAGAGCGTTTCCCGACCGGACGGATTCTCGTAGGGCATTGCCGTGTCGAAGCGAAGGAGATCGTCATAAACGATGGGAATCTCCGCCCGCCGCCCGAAATGATGCAGATACTGCAGGAGCGAGGGGCTGATGGGGTATTTTTCCTTCCGGCGGGAAATCATGGGTCTTCGGGCCAATATACGCGCCCGTCGGCCAGAGCAAAGCCGCAGGCGCCGGTCATGACGCAGAACCTCCGACCAGCTCGAGGAGCGTGGACGCATTGGCAATTGCGGCATGGCTCGCGGTATTGTCGAAAACAACAAAGCGGGCGCGTTGCGGATTGAGGCGTAAATAGGCGGCAAGACGCCCGAGCTGTTCGTCGCTGTAGGCACTGTAATAGCGGCGGGGAGCACCGTGGAGACGGAGGTAAAGCGGCGCACCTCCCGCTTCCTCTTCGCAGCGCGGGTCGGGGATGTCTGTGCGCACCAAGCCAATGCGGTAGTCCGCCAGCAGTCCGGATGCCGCGCGGTCGGCCCAAGAGGCGTGGCGCGGCTCACAAACCGCAGCGCCATCATAATGCTCCCGGAACGCACGGAGAAAAGAGGCCGCGATTGCCTCATCGAAGGGCAGCGAGGGAGGCAGCTGGATCAGGACCACCCCGAGTTTGTCCCCCAGCCCGCCGATGGAGTCGAAAAACGGCCCGAGCAGTGCGGCATTCTTCAGCCGGGTGTAGTGCGTGATGAGCCGGTGCATCTTGACCGAAAAACAGAATCCGGAAGGCACCTCCGAGGCCCACTTTTCGTAGGTGGCGGGACGGAACTGACGGTAGAAGCTGGCGTTGACTTCCACGAAGTCGAACGCGGTGGCGTATTTGCCGAGGACGGAGGCATCCGGCGCGACTTGCCCGTGGCGCGGAAAATTTGCCCGGTACCGGCGGACCGCCTCGCTCCACCCGGCGAGGCCGATACGGATGACCGCGCGCTCGCCGCTCATGACGTGCCGCGGGGAGGCTTCAGCGGTTGCCTTTGCGGCGGACCGCGTCCACCCGCAAAAGGTAAAGTGCACCGGCCGTGACCAAGGCCAGAGCCACCACCGGAAAAATCACCACCAGCGGGTAGGCCTGGGTGTAGGCCAAAAGGATGAAGAGCGTGACCCCCATGGCTCCGGCCGTGCCGAGCGCCATGTGCCCGATGACCAGACCACGAATGGCGGCTTTGACCACGGGATCTTGCATGTCGTTCTAATAACGTCTGCTCCGTTTGGTAGCAAGGCCGGAAGACGGCATTGCTTTTCGGCCGGGACAGCAGGTATGTACAGCGTCAGCTTTCATGACATTGCATCCCCTACTCTGCGCTACGCTGCTTTGTTCCTGCCTCGTGGCGGGCGCGGAGGAGCCGCTTTCCCGCATCGCCTTTGGATCGTGCGCCGACGAAAAGCGTCCGCAGCCCATTTGGGATGCGATCCGAAGACTGCAGCCCCAACTGTTCATCTTCACGGGCGACAATGTCTACGCCGACACCGCGGATCCGGCAAAGCTGCGGGAGAGTTACGAAAAGTTGTCGAGAATTCCGGGGTTTTCCACGATGCGGGCCACCACGCCGGTCATCGGCACCTGGGATGATCATGATTACGGGAAAAACGATGCCGGTGCGGAATTCGAAGGCAAGGGGGCAGCGAAGAAAGCCTTCATGGAATTTTTCGCCACACCGGAGGACTCCCCCCTCCGGCAGCGCGAAGGGGTTTACGATGCCAAGATTTTCGGCCCTGAGGGCAAACGGGTGCAGGTCATTCTGCTCGACACGCGATGGTTCCGCGGCCCGCTTCTCACCATGTCCAAAGACGAATTGAAAGCCGCCCGGGCCGAGGCGGGCAAGCCGGTCGGTCGTTATCTCCCAGACGCAGAAAGCAAAAGCACCATGCTCGGCGAGGAACAGTGGAAGTGGCTGGTCGACGAATTGAAGAAACCGGCCGAACTCCGCCTCCTGGTCAGCGGAATCCAGGTGCTCGCCTTAGATCACGGATGGGAAAAATGGGGCAACCTCCCTCGCGAACGGAAGCGCCTCCTCGAGGTCATTCGTGACCACGCAACCGATGTGGTCATCTTAAGCGGCGACCGCCACAGCTCCGATATCTCGATGGTTCCACCGGAGACGGATGGCGGTCCGTTTTACCCGCTCTATGACATCACTTCGAGCGGGTTGAACCAGACCGGCCTCCCCGACGAACCGAACCGTTTCCGCGTGGCCGGGGACCGGGTCTACAACGAGCCCAATTTTGGATGGATTGAGATTGATTGGGATGCCGGGGACCCGCTGGTCACATTCGAAATCCGCGACCTCGAAGGCGATGTCGTGCGTGAAGTGAAGACCACACTGAACACGCTCAAGCCCTGCCGCCTTTAAACATCGTGCGCCAGCCACCGTCGGCCGGGGAGAGTTGGCCTGTGCGGACTACTTGAGCAGAGGTGCGATGACCAGGCTGACGATCGACATCACATTGATCAGGATGTTCATCGAGGGACCGGAGGTGTCCTTGAGGGGATCGCCGACCGTGTCGCCCACCACGCATGCTTTGTGGGCATCCGAGTTTTTACCGCCGTAGTGCCCGTGCTCGATGAATTTTTTGGCGTTGTCCCACGCGCCGCCCGAATTGGCCATGAAAAGGGCAAGGAGCACGCCACTGAGCAGCGCGCCGATCAGAGCACCGCCCAGCGTGGCGGCGCCGAGGCCGAACCCGATCACCGCGGGACTGCCCACCGCCACACTGGCCGGGAGGATCATCCGTCTGATCGCGGCATCGGTCGCGATCCGTATGCAGGAGGCCGAGTCGGGTTTGCCCGTGCCCTCGAGCAACCCGGGGATTTCGCGGAACTGCCTCCGGATTTCCTCGATCATTTCCTGGGCCGCCTCTCCCACTGCGGTCATGGAGAGGGCACTGACTAAGAAGGGGATGAACCCACCGATAAAAAGTCCGGTCAACACCCGTGGATCGGAAATAAGCAATTGAAAACCGGGGTTGTTCATCTTCACCACGTTGATGAATGCGGCAATGATGGCCAAGGCGGCGAAGGCCGCCGCGCCGATGGCGAAGCCCTTACCGATGGCGGCCGTGGTGTTGCCCACTTCGTCGAGGGTGTCGGTAATGGCACGGGTTTCTTTACCCATTCCCGCCATCTCAGCAATGCCGCCCGCGTTGTCCGCGATCGGACCATAAGCATCGATACTCATGGTGATCCCGATTGTCGCGAGCATGCCGACCGCCGCGATACCGACCCCGTAAAGGCCGGCAAAATGGCTTGCCCCAAGAATGACGAAAGCCACCACGGCGAGCGGGATAACCACGGAGAACATCCCGACGGCGAGGCCGCGGATCATCACGGTGGCCACGCCGGTCAAGGCCGCCTTGGAAATGGACTTCATCGGCGCGCCGCCGGTGTAGTACTCGGTTGAAAGCCCGATGGCGATACCGCCAACTGAGCCCATGACGACGCAGAGCCAGACCTTGAGATCGACCGCGAGCCAACTGATCACCGCTGCGGCGAGCAGGACGAAAAGGACGGCTGCCCCGACCGTGCCGGTGCGCAGGGCGCGGGCCGGTTCGCGATGGGCCGAAATTTTGACCAGGCCGATCCCGGCCAGCGAGCAGAGCAGCCCGGTGGAGGCCAGGGCGAGCGGCAGGAACATGAGGTTGCCGCGGTCTGTGGCCAGCATCTCCCACTGGGCGATGGTTAGCGTGGCGGCAATGGCCATCGAGGCGATCATGGCATTGCAGTAAGATTCAAAAAGGTCGGCCCCCATGCCGGCCACGTCGCCCACGTTGTCGCCCACATTGTCGGCGATGACGCCCGGATTACGCGGGTCGTCCTCCGGAATACCCGCTTCGACTTTGCCAACCAGGTCGGCGCCGACGTCCGCCGCTTTGGTGAAAATTCCGCCGCCGATACGGTAAAAGATGGCGACAAGCGAAGCTCCCATCGCGAAGCCGTGGATAACGTGCACATCCTTCTCCGAGGTGCCGAAGAAGATGAAAAGGGTGCCCACCCCGAGCAGGCCCATCGAAGCCACGGTAAGCCCCATGATCGATCCGCCGAAGAAGGCAGTGGTCAGGGCCGCCCCGGCGCCTTTGTGGTGTGCGGCCAGAGCGGTGCGGACGTTCACATTGGTCGCCGAGTACATCCCAATGTAGCCGGCCACCGAGGAGGCTGCCGCGCCGAGGAAGAAGGCCAGCGCCTCCCAAGGGTCCTTCAGCGTGAGCAGTCCGCCGACCACCACGGCGAACGCGCCGATGAGCAGAAGTTCGCGGCGCATGAAGACCATGGCACCGTCATGGATCTGACCGGCAATTTCGGCCACCCGCCCTTCTCCTCCCGGTTCCAGGACGATGCGGCGGTAAGTGATGAAAGCAATGGCCAATCCGGCCAAGCCGAAGAGGGGGACAAAGAAAGGCAGGTTTTCCATAAGTTCAAGTGCCGGGCGCCTAGTATCCCTTCACCGCCCGGGCCGAATGCCACCAGAGACTGTGGTCCGCCTCGAGCGAATCCTCGGTCGGGATGGGAAAAAAGCGCAGGCCATGCGTGTCGCCGACGAACAAGCCGCTGCGCACCATGGAAAAGAGAATATCGGGACGCATCCCGCGGTAGACGATTTTGGTCATGCGCGCGGGGTGGTCGCGCAGGGCGCGGAGGCATTCCCGCAGGTGCTCGACGTTTTGGTAGGGCACACTTCCGTCGAGTTGGATGTCCGTGTCGGTTGCCAGGCTGCCCAGCTTGAGATCGATAAAGGCAAGGCGGGGCAGCGAGACGAGCTTGTCCGGCGAAGTGACCAAGTCGCAGAACCCTTTCGGCCCGAGACTGCTGGCCACGCGGGGATAGACCGGACCAAGTTCCTGGTAGAGAAAGAAGCGGTCATGGCCGTCACCGGCCCACGGTGCCGGGTCGAGACCGAGCGTAAGGCCCGACGGGGTAGTCAGATATACCCTGCGCAACGCCTCAAGCGGCACGCGCGGCAACACGTTAAAAACCGCCATGTAGACCGACTTCCGCGGGGATCCGTCGCGGTGAAGCACGCAGCGGACCCGCGCCTCGTCCATGCGAAAGCCGGAGAGGTCGGCTGATTGGTCAACCTCAAAAAAAACGGCCGGACCCTCGATCTGGCGCTTAGAACCGGTGGCCAAGTAAGCGCCGAACTTGTCGGGCGGCAATTGCGAGAGGATGAGGGCCTCGGGGATAAGCGAGAGGTAAAGATGACTTTCCATGGGGGACGGCCAAACTAAGGGGAATTCGGCTCGGGAGGCAAAGCACAAAAATTTAGCCGCTCCATCCCGCCGAGCGCGCAGTGCGCAGCAGTGCCCGGCGCCGGTGGTAAGCGGAAGCATCCGGCGCAAGCAGTTCGCCCACCGTGGCAGTGCTCAAACCACCTTGCCCGATGATCCGGCGCAAGATGACAAGACAAGCCACCGCATCAAAGAGCGCGTCGTGCCAATTGAGCGCGGGACAGAGGGCGCGCACTTCGTCCTCGCCACCGAGCGCAGCCGTCACTTCACCGAGAGAATGCCCGGGCAAATCGGGCAGCACGGCCCGGGATAGAGCCAAAGTATCCAACCAAGGACCGAATCCGTGCAGCGGAAAAGCGCGAAGGAAACGTTTCTCAGTCCCCGCGCCG
>CAIZMQ010000154.1 GCA_903934135.1 uncultured Verrucomicrobiota bacterium | reverse complement strand
GCTCGCGCCGACGCGGGTGAAAATGCGGTCGACCAGACCAATCTCGGCTTCGGCCGCGGGAATGAAGCTCCCGGTCTGGGCGAGGAGGACAAGAAGGGCGACTTGGCGGATGTAGGTGCTTTTGCCGGCCATGTTGGGCCCGGTGAGAATGACGAGGCGGGGGGCGTCGGTGTCGAGCGCGGTGTCGTTGGGCACGAAGCGTCCGGCGGGCATGGTTTGGTCGAGCACAGGGTGGCGTCCGTCGGTGATTTTGATGGCGCCGCCGGCGGTGAGTTTCGGCCGGATGTAGCGGAAGGTGCGGGCGGTTTCGGCCAGGCCGGCGAGGGTGTCGATCTGGGCGACACCGCGGGCGGCATGCTGGAGCGAGGCCAATTCGGCGAGAACGGCGGTGCGAAGTTGGCCGAAGATTTCGGATTCGAGGGCGCGACCACGCTCGTCGCCGCCGAGGATACGGCCTTCCATTTCTTTCAGTTCGGGGGTGATAAAGCGCTCCGAGTTGGCCGTGGTTTGCTTTCGCGTGTAGTCACCGGGGACAGAAGCGAGGTTGGATTTGGTTACTTCGAGGTAGTAGCCGAAGACGGAATTGTAGCGAATCTTGAGGGACTTGATGCCGGTGCGTTCGATTTCGCGGTCCTGCAGTTCGGCGATCCAGCGGCGTCCTTCGGTGCCGGCACGGCGGAGTTCGTCGAGGTCCGCGTTGTACCCCGTGCGGATCATGCCGCCTTCCCGGATGGTCGGCGGCGGTTCGTCGATGACGGCGGATTCGAGAAGGGTGACGAGCGGGTCGAAGGTGTGCAGGTCGGCGGCGAGGGCGAGGAGCGGGGAGGTATCGTTTTCGGCGAGGGCGGCGCAGAGGGAGGGGAGAAGGGCAAGGGAGGTTTTCAAGGCGACGAGATCGCGGGCGTTGCCGGAGGCGAGGCTGAGGCGGGAGACGGCGCGCTCCATGTCGCGGATGTCGCGGAGGATGTCGCGCACCGCGGCGAGGTGCGCAGGGTCATCATGGAAACCGGCGACCAGGTCTTGGCGGTGGGTGATGGCGGCGAGATCGCGGAGTGGGTGGAGGATCCACTCGCGCAGGAGGCGTGCGCCCATCGGAGTGAGGGTGCGGTCGATGGCACTACGGAGACTGGTGCCTTCGGGACTGCGGGACTCGACGAGTTCCAGGTTGGTTTGGGTCACGGCATCGAGAAGGAGATAGGATGAGGCGTGCCAGGGTTTGGGGGGCGCGAGGTGTTGTGCGTCGCGGCGGAGGCTCCGGGTGATGTAGTGGAGGAGAGCGCCGGCGGCACGGATGCCGTGGGGGAGGCCGGTGCAGCCTAAGCCGTCGAGAGATTGCACGCGGAAGTGGTCGCGGAGGAGGTCGGTCGCTTGGCTGAGGTCGAAGGCAAAGGCGTCGTGCGGCGTGGGGGGCAGCGGGAATTCCGGGATGGTGTCGAGATCGTCGGGGACGAGGAATTCACTTGGTTGGAGGCGGGCCAGTTGGTCGGCGAGTTGGGTGGGGGAATCGATTTCGGCGAGGCGGAATTCGCCGGTGCTGAGGTCGAGCCAAGCGAGGCCGGAAGATTTTTTGTCCGGGCAAAAAGCGGCAAGGTAGTTGTGGCGGTTTTCTTCCAGTCCGAAGTCATCGAGAGTGCCTGCGCTGAGGATGCGGGCGATTTCGCGACGGACTAGTTTTCCGGGAGTGACCTCTCCGACTTGGTCGCAGATGGCGACGCGTTTGCCGGCCTCGACCAATTTTGCCACGTAGGCGCGGGCGCTGTGGTAGGGGACCCCGCACATGGGAATGTCGCCGCGCTTGGTCAGGGCGACGTTGAGGAGGGCGGACGCTTCGCGGGCGTCGTCGAAAAACATTTCGTAAAAGTCTCCGAGGCGGAAGAAGAGGAGGGTGTTGGGGGGAAGCTCGCGGCGGATGTCCTGGTATTGGCGCATCATGGGGGTGAGCTTCGGAACGGACATCGGTGGTTCTTATAAGACCGGAAGACGGAAAGCGGAAACTTGAAAGCTGAGTGAGGGGGTGCGGTCGGTCGCCACGGCAACCGATCCTAACGGGGGCAATGGCCGTCCCCGGGGATCTGCACGCGGGGGGACAGGCTGGCGGGTGCTACAGGGTTTGGCTTGGTGAGTGGGGTTTGGTAGGGTGCGGTGATGCGAGAAGGAGGGATCAGCGGGGCGGGGCGTATCGGGTTACTGGTGGCGCCTTTGCTTTTATTGGCGGTGCTGCTGGTGGAGCCACCGGAGGGGCTGAGTGTGGCTGGATGGCGCACGGCGGGGGTGGTCGGGGTGATGGCGCTTCTTTGGATGACGGAGGCGATTCCGATTCCAGTGACGGCGTTGCTGCCGCTCGTTTTGTTTCCACTGCTTGATGTGGCGCCGCTCAAGGATGCGGCGGCTCCGTTTGCCAATCCGGTGATTTATCTTTTTCTCGGCGGCTTCGTGCTTGCTCTGGGTTTGCAGCGCTGGCGATTGCATGAGCGGGTGGCGTTCTGGATCGTAGGGCAGACTGGATCGCGGGTCAGCCGGGTGTTGGCCGGGTTCATGGTGGCAACGGCCTTTGTCAGTATGTGGATCAACAACAGCGCGACGACCGTAATGATGTTGCCCATGGCAATTTCGGTGGCGGCCTTGTTTCGCGCGCGCATGGGTGACGATGAAAAGGGGTATGAAGGAGTGGGCTTGGCGCTTATGCTCGGGGTGGCCTATGCGGCGAGTATCGGGGGAATCGGGACATTGATCGGGACGGCACCAAATGCCTTTATGGCGGGATTTTTGCGCGAGACCTACGGGCTGCAGATCGGGTTCGGTCAGTGGATGTTAGTCGGGGTGCCGTTGGTGGTGGTTGGGATTTTTCTGACCCACGCGATCCTCGCGCGCGTCTGTCTGATGGATCGGAAGATGGAGGTAGCCGGCTTGCGTGAGGAGGTGCTTGGGGAGTTGGCAAAACTGGGTAGCTGGTCGCGCGGCGAGATTTTGGTGGCCGTGGTGTTTTGCTCCACTGCGGTTCTGTGGATGGCCCAGCCTTTGCTCAGGCCGTGGCTGCCGGGGGTTTCCGACGCGGGAATCGCCATGGCGGCGGCTGTCGTGCTGTTTTTGATACCGGTGAACTGGCGGCTCGGGGAGTTTGTTTTGTCGGGGCGGGATCTGCGTGATCTGCCTTATGGCGTGCTCATCTTGCTGGGCGGTGGTTTGAGTATGGCTGAGATGGTGGACAAGACGGGGTTGGCGGCGTGGTTGGGGACACTGACCGTCGCATGGCAAGGGTTGCCCATCATGCTGGTAATCGTGCTCGTGACGGTGGCGATTTTGTTTTTGACCGAACTGACAAGCAACATCGCGACAACCGCGACGTTTTTGCCGGTGGTGGCTTCAGTGGCGGTCGGAATGGGCGAGGATCCGTTGTTGCTTGTGCTGCCGGCGGTCATGGCGGCGAGTTGCGCTTTTATGCTGCCAGTAGGGACGCCTCCGAATGCGATTGTCTTCGCGAGCGGGTTGGTGCCGTTGCCTCGCATGGCGAGGGTGGGCATTTTGATCAATTTGCTTTTTGCGGTGTTAATTCCGGTGGTCGTGCTGACTTTGGCGGAGTGGGTTTTTGGGCGGTGATTGAGGACGGAAACTGGAAGCTCGGGGCCGGAATTAAACGGTGCGGTCGGCTGGGGCCAGTCGGCCTTACCGGAAGAAACGGCCTGCGGCGTGTCTCCTGGCTCGTAGGCCGGACGTTCGGAAAGAGGCCGCTGCTCCAGATTATTGCGGCCGGAACTCGACCTGCATGACGACCTCACGGGCAATAACAGTTTCCCCGCCTTGAATGTCGAGTTCGGGAAGTGGTGCGGCTTCGGCCGCCATCATCATGGCGGTGCGCGGCATAGGGGACGGGTCGAAGCGTCCGCCGGTGGCATCGATCGTGCGGACTCCTGACCACTGCAGGTTGAGAGCGGCAAGGAGGGTTCGGGCTTGGGTTTCGGCATCTTTGGCTGCGAGCGTAAGCGCTTCGTTCTCGGCAGCCAGCCGGACCTCGTCAGCCGGTCGGGTGAACATGTCGGCCACGGAATTCGCGCCGGCTTGCATCATGCTGGAAATGAGCCGTCCCGCATCTTCCACCGCTGACTCGTAGTTGACCGTGAGTTGGGCAATGTACCCGATGATTTTGGGCGCTTGCGGACGTTTCCCGGCTTCGGGTTGGACCTGCGAAAATTGCGGACGGATGGTAACCTCGGTGGTTTCGAGACGCCGGACTTTTTCCTCGGCCTTGAGGGCGTCGATAACGGCTTGGGATCGTTTGGTCACGTCTTCACGGACGGGTGCTTCGTCCGGGCCGGCGGTTTCGAAACCGAGTCGGACCGAGGCAAGAGTGTTCGGCACACGCACTTCGCCACGTCCCTGCACGGTAACGAGCGGGGGTTCGGGAGTGGATGGTCGGGGGAGCAGTTGCGCACGCAGCGGTGCGGCCAGGGCGATGAGGAGTGGAAAAAGGAGGAAGTGTTTCATGGCTGGGCAACCGGCAGGTCCGGGGTGCTTTGGCGTTGGCGTCCCCGGCGTCGGGCCAGAGCGCGCATGTCGACAGCGACATCGTCTTTCTCGTAAATCTCGCGTCCGATCAAGTGCTCGATGATGTCCTCGATCGAGACCACACCGACGAAGCCACCGTATTCGTCGACTACGGTGGCCATTTGCTGGTTGGCGGCGAGGAGGGTCTGCAAAGCGCTGGCCGCCGTGGCCATTTCCGGCACGAAGGAGACGGGTTGTTGCAGGTCCTTGATTTTACGTTCTCCGTGCCCGGTGGCGATGCTGTGAAGGATGTCGCGTCGCCGGGCCAGACCGGTGATTTCGTCGAGGGATCCCGAATGGACAGGCATCCGGCTGAACCGAATGGAGGGGTGCTCAGCGAGAACATCGGCCGCCGTCTGGCTATCTTCGAGGGTCACAACCACATTGCGCGGGGTGAGGATGTCGGCAACCCGCGTGCTGGAAAGGCTCAGCGCATTATGGATGAGGTCGCGCTCGCCCCCGGTAAGGGTGCCTTCACGGGCGCCCTTTTCGGCGAGGAGAACGATTTCGCGGTCGGAGGCACCATCGTCCGGTTTGCGCCGGATGATGGCGCGGACAACCAGGTTGCAGAGGTGGGTCAGTGGACGGAGCAAGCGGCGCATCCAATAGAGGGGGTAGGCGGCGTGTTTTTGCAGGTTGCTACGATAAACGACACCGAGGTTTTTCGGAATGACCTCCGAAATAACCAAAATGCCGAGGGTCATCATGGCGGAGACCAAGCCCAGTGAGGCGTCTCCAAAGAGACCAGTGGCAATGCCTCCGACTATGACCGCACCAAGCGTGTTGGCGATGGTATTCAAGGTGAGAATGGAGGAAATAGTCTCCTCCATGTGATCCCTCGAATCCTCGAAGAGTTTTCCGCGGCGCGGGTTGCGTTCCTTCAGGGCCTCGACTTCCGCCGTGGTCGTGCTGAGGAACATGGCCTCAAGAAGAGAACAAAAAAACGACACAGCGAGCGTAAAAGCCACGGCGAAGGCAAGAACAGTCATTGGACACCCGCAACCATAGGGGACGCTACGAGGGGGTGCAATCGTTTGTGCCTTGACTCGAGCGGGGGGGACAGGGATTGCTTGGAATTTCGCAGCAGTTTTCTCTATGCAAATCCGTTTTTTACCTTTGGTTATTTGTGTTTCCCTGGCGCATGCGGAGGAGGCCAAGCCCTTGCTTAATAATGTCCCCGATTGGGGCAAGTCGGCTGTGTGGTATCAGATTTTCCCCGAGCGTTTCCGCAATGGCGATCCTTCCAACGACCCCACGCGCGAGACTCTGGAAATGCACTTCCCGAATGTGGGCGGGTGGCGTGTCACCCCCTGGACGGGTGATTATTTTGTCAGTGACGAGTGGGAAAAGGCGATCGGCGACAGCTTTTACGAGAATGGCGTCTTCCACCGGCGCTACGGCGGTGACCTGCAGGGTGTGATCGACAAACTCGACTATTTGCAGAATCTGGGGGTCACGGCGATCAAGCTCAATCCGGTCTTTTACGGGCGTTCGCAGCACAAATACGATGGCAATTCGTTCCATCACATTGATCCGAATTTCGGGCCGGATCCGGAGGGTGACTTCGAGATTATCCGCCACGGCGGTGAAACGGATGATCCCGCCACGTGGAAGTGGACGGCTGCGGACAAGTTGTTCCTCGAACTGATCAGAAAGGCGCACGACCGCGGGATCAAGGTGGTGATCGATGGCGTCTTCAACCATACCGGGCGCGACTTCTTCGCGTTCCGCGATATCCGGATCAACGGCGAGAAGTCGCCCTACGCCGACTGGTTCACCGTCCAATCTTTCGACGATCCGGAGACGCGCCGGAATGAATTGCGCGTCACGGGTTGGGCTGGATTTTTCACCTTGCCCGAATTCCGTAATAACTCGGACGGCAACGACCTCCACGCCGGGCCGAAGCAATACATTTTCCATGCGACCAAGCGCTGGATGGACCCGGACGGTGACGGCGATCCGGGCGACGGCATCGACGGCTGGCGACTCGATGTGTCGGAAGAGGTGCCGGACAAATTCTGGCGCGAGTGGAATGCGCTCGTTTTCGAGATCAACCCGCAGGCCATCACCATCCCCGAGGTGTGGACCAATGCGGCGGACTACCTCAAACGGACCGGATTTTCCGCGGCCATGAACTACTACGCCTTTGCCATGCCGGTGAAAGCCTTCCTTATCGACAACAGCATCAAGCCGTCGGTCTTCGGGGATCTGCTCGATCAGCGCCGCGGGCAGTTCCCGGGCAATGTGCAATTGGCGCTGTGGAATTTGACTGATTCGCATGACACCGACCGTCTGGCGCAGATGATCGTCAACCGCAACCCTGGCGGCCGGTACAAAAACCAGGAAAAGTTCGACTATGACGAACCGGGTAATTCGGCCCGGAGCAACTCCGGGTACCAGGTCCGCGCGCCCGCTGAAGAAGAGCGCGCCATCCAGCGCTTGATTACGCTGCTCCAGCTCACCTACGTCGGGGCGCCGATGTTTTACTATGGCGTCGAAGCGGGCATTTGGGGAGGGGATGACCCGGACTGCCGCAAGCCGATGCCATGGCCTGATCTCCGGATGGAAATCGAGAAAACAGATCCTCTCGGACGCGCACGCGAGGAAGACGATCCGAATTTCGACCAAGAAGTGCATGGTTTCTACCGCAGGGCCATAGCGCTGCATGCGGATCATGCAGCCTTCAAGACGCCGGAATTTTCCGTTTTGGCGGCCGAGGATAAGAAGAACGTCTTTGTCTACAGCCGTGGGGCAGGTGATGACCTGCGCGTGGTGGCTCTGAATCGTTCGAACCGGGAGCAGACCGTCCCGCTCACCGCGGGCCAGGGGGAGATTCTTTTTTCCACGGGTAGTGAGAAGGGGGCGGTTTTGCGTGTGGATGAGGCCGGTGCGCGCTTGCTGACCTTGCCGCCGCTGACCGGTGTGGTCTTGCGGTGACCTCCCATTCATCGCGTGCGGAAGGTCGTTGCTTGCTGCCTGAGTGGAGACCCCATGTGATGACGTGATCCTCGTTGCTGCAGCGCAGGACAAGCTCAAGGAAAAGGGTTTGCCGGACGTCGATGAAACGGCGGTCGTGGAGGACGTGAAGCGAATCCAAAACCATCCATTGGTGCCGAAGTCGATCCACGTATGCGGCTGTCTTTACGATGTGAAGACGGGACAGTTGAAGGAGATTGGCGAAACCACCAAAGAGGGGCCGGGCGGGAGCTTGGGCGAGGGCCTCACGGATGCCGGAGGCTTAGGGAGTGGCGGCATTTCCGAGGTCGCCTAAGCTGGGCGATTGGGTACACAACGTTGGGCGCAGGCGTTCTCGGAGAGACCGCCCCACCTTGGCATTGGGTGGTCGGGTCCGGCGTTTGCGGGACGCAGACGCGCCCTAGGTTTGGCGGTTCGGGATGGAAAAAAAGGGGGGGTGGGGTCAGATTGTTGGCTATGGGTTACTTAGCTTTTTTGGTGCTCTCTTTTTTTGTCGCAACCGGCTATGCGAAGCCGAAGGCGCTTTGCGATCTGGATACCTCCAAAGGCGGGGTGAATCTGCATATTCCCGATGTGGCGTGGGACCCGAAAAAAGCGGATCTGGAGGCGGGTTGGTGTGGTGAAGCGAGCATTCAGATGGCTCTCTCTTATTACGGAAAGCTGTTACCCCAAGATGTGATTCATCGGGCGGGCAAACCCAGTTACTCCGATCTGCAGGACGATGATCTGGAGGTGGCGCTGCAAGCTTTGGGAGCGGCATTCATCCGATATGAGGGTGAATCAAAGGATTCGAAGGAGTTTGTCGCTTGGATTCAGGAGCAGTTACGATCCAAGTATCCCGTAGTTTGTGGCTGTAAGATATATCCGACGGAGCAACCGGAGTGGGATGTGGACCATTTTGTGTTGGTCAGTGGCTATAATTCCAAAGGGCTTCTGATCAACACGCAGTTAGATTGTGATGGGCAGGTCTTGGTGAAGTATAAGGAGCTGAGTTCGACGAAGGAGGGGTATTCTTTTATCAATCCGCGGAGGGTGTACTGGGGTGTCGCGGTGACGGGGGTCCGGTAAAAAACCATGAAAGAAACGCCATGAGACGGTTGAAGCGGCGGTCGTTTCTGAAGTTGGGTGGTGGAGCGATGGCTTCCTTTTTTCTGCCTCGTGCTCGAGGGGCCACGGGCTCGACCGATTGCATCATTATCGGGGCCGGCATTGCGGGTTTGGTGGCGGGAGATTACCTGCGCAAGAAGGGCTGGGGCGTGACGATTCTGGAGGCGAGGGAGAGAGTGGGAGGGCGGGTGTGGTCGAGAACGGATTGGAAGGGCAAAAACCCGATGGATATGGGGGCGAGCTGGATTCATGGAATTTCCGGAAATCCGATGGC
>CAIZMQ010000153.1 GCA_903934135.1 uncultured Verrucomicrobiota bacterium | reverse complement strand
GGTCCTCGGTGTTTGTTTTTTCGAAGAGGACAGGCGAACCAATGGTAACCGTCACCGGAACGAGGCGCGGGACGGCCGTTCCTCGGGGGAAAGCTTGAAACGATCCGCTCACCCGCACCGGCACCACCGGGGCACCGGTCTTGGCCATGATCATTCCTATGCCGGGCTGGGCCGGTTGCAGCTTTCCATCCGGGCTTCTGCTGCCTTCGGGAAAAATAAGGACGGCACCACCATTTCTCACCACGCGGATCGCGCCCATGAGCGCGCTCCGGTCGGCATTTTTCTGGTCAACGGGAATGACATTAAGCTCGGGAAGAATCGGGCCGAGAACCGGGATATCGAGCAGGGATTTACGGGCCAAATAATGGATCGCGCGGCGGCAGGCGACGCCGACCAGCGGTGGGTCAAGGTAACTGCAATGATTGGCCGCGATAATGCAGGGACCTTCCTCTATCATGTTCTCCACGCCAGTCACCCGGTACTGGAAGAAAGTTTTGGCCATGGCCTTGCTCAACGAGTAGCCGAGCAAATACCAGCATGTCATCCGTTGCTGCATGCCTAAACGGTATCGGCATCTTGCCGATGACTTTCTGACATCATCGGCGGGATACCGATGCCACCCACTAACCCCTGTTCGCGCAACTTCTCCAGCATCGCGTTGACCACACCGGCAACATCCAAAGTGGAGGAGTCGATCACCGTGGCACCGGGGGCAATAGTCAGGGGATCGGTCGAGCGGGTGGAATCGATAAGATCGCGTTGGGCAATTTCTTCCGTCTGACCTTGGTTGCGCCTCCGGCGTTGGCGGACCTGCACCGGGGCATCGATGTAGAATTTGTAGGGAGTCTCGGGGAAGACGGCCGAGCCGATATCGCGCCCCTCCACCACCGTCTGACGGCTTTGCGCGTGGGCGCGGATCGCCGCGGACAGGATGTAACGCACAGCCGGGACGGCGGAAACCGGAGAGACGTTGGCATTGACTACTTGCTCGCGCAAGTGAGCCCGGGAATCCGCGCCGTCCACGATGGGATAGTAATCTGTGCCGTTGCAACCAATCTCGACGTGCGAGTTACCAACCGCCGAGGCGACCGCGCCGGTGTCGCGGCAGTCGACGTCCTGACTCAAGCAGTTCCAAGTGATCGCGCGGTAAAGGTCGCCGGAGTTGAGGAAGCGGTAACCGAGTCGGGCGGCAAGCGCGCGGGCCACGGTACTTTTACCGGAGGCGGCCGGTCCATCAATGGCGATAACCACCGTGGAAGTTAAAGTATCGGCTTTATTCATTGGTTATGCGCTGCAACTGCTCCGCGAAACCCGGATAGGATGTCTCCACGCACTCCGTGTCCTCAATAACGGTCTCTCCTTCGGCAAAAAGGCCAGCGATGGCAAAGGCCATGGCGATGCGATGATCACCATGGCTACTCAGCCGAACCCCACGCAGGGGACGGCCGCCGTGAATAACCATGCCGTCAGGGGTCTCCACAACCTCGGCGCCCATCGCGGCGAGGTGGTGCGCGACAACAGCCAGGCGGTCGGATTCCTTGACCCGCAACTCACCCGCGTCACGGATAATTGTCGTTCCGGAAGCAAGGGCTCCGGCCACGGCGAGCACCGGAATCTCGTCGATCACATTCGGGATTTCTTTGCCTTCGATCGTCGTTCCTCGCAGCGGTGCACCAAGGATCTCTATTTTGCCGATGGGCTCACCCGGGCCTTTGGAGAGTTCCTCCTCCCGAAGCCGGGCACCCATGCGCAGAAGGATGCCAAGCAGGCCGGTTCGCGTGGGGTTCAGACCGACATCGCGAACCACCACATTAGCCCCCGGTTGCGCCGCGGCGGCAACCAACCAGAAAGCGGCGCTCGAAATATCGCCCGGTACTTGAAAATCCCGCGCCTGCGGAAGATTTCCCCCGACGACAGAGATATGCTCACCCTTTCGCTCCACGGGGACACCGAAGTATTCCAGCATGCGTTCGGTATGGTCACGCGTGGCGACCGGTTGGATAACCGTCGTTTTTCCCTGGGCCAAAAGCCCGGCCAGAAGAACACAGCTTTTGACTTGGGCACTGGCCACGGGGAGACGGTATTCGATCCCTTGGAGACTTACGCTGCCTTCGATGACGAGAGGCGGGCAGTCCCCTTGTCCTTCGGTGCGCAGCTTCGCGCCCATCAGGCCCAACGGCTCCATGACACGCCGCATGGGACGGCGGGAGAGCGAATCATCGCCGGTCAACCGAGATTGAAAAGGTTGCGCCGCGAGCAAACCCGCCATCAGGCGCATCGTGGTTCCTGAATTTCCGCAATCCAAGTTGGACTCCGTAGCGACGAAGTGCCCGGCACAACCATGAACGGCGAAAATGCCATCGGACTGTTCTTCGATGACCACACCCAACTGGCGGAGGACACGCAATGTGCCGAGGCAATCCTCACCGCGAAGGTAGTTGCCCAGATGGCATATTCCATCGGAGAGCGCGGCGAGCAGGGCGGAGCGATGGGAGATGCTCTTGTCTCCGGGAACCCGGATATCCGCCTCGATGCGCGGCGCGCGATGTACACGGATTTCCACGGCTATGGGACGGATAACATTGCGGCGCGGTTCGCTGCGGCGCGCACAAGCAGATCGCGGAGCGATGCCATATCGTTCTTTTCGATCACCTCAATGACTCCTTCGACCGAACCGGCAAAAGTGCGCAGGGCGCCGATCACCTCGGCACGATTCGACTCCAGAATGGCGGTCCAAAGGTCGGCCGAGCCCGAAGCGATGCGGGTGGTATCACGAAATCCACCGGCGCAGAGCTGTCGCGCGGAGGCGCTGCCGCGGGCGGCCAATTCGACCAGCAGAGCAGCGATCAGGTGGGGAACATGGCTGACGGAGGCCGCGGCGCAGTCGTGTTCCGCCGGCTCCATCTCGAGAATCCGCGCGCCGACCGAACTCCACAAGGCGGCGACACTGCGCACCGCCTCCGGTCTCGATCGCGCAGTCGGGGTGACGACACACAGCGCACCTGCGTAAAGATCCGCGTGAGCGGCCGCCAGTCCGGCGGACTCCGACCCGCACATGGGGTGGCTGCCGACAAAGTTTCCGTTGCGGGCAAATGTTTCTTCCAGTTGATCGACCACGGATTTCTTCACGCTGCCCACATCGGTGATGACCGCGTGCGGTGGAAGGGCATCTTTGATCGCCTCGGCCACTTCCGAGAGCCGATCAACCGGAAGGCAAAGAACGGCGAGATCGGAATGGGCAGCCACACTCGCGGCATCCGTTCCGCCGAAGTCGATGAGTCCACGCGCCCGCACTTCCTCAACAGCCCCGGTCCGGCGCGCCCATGCACCGAGTTTGGACTGCGGGCAGCGTTGGCGTAGTGCCATGAGAAGAGATCCGCCCATCAGGCCCGGACCAAAAACGGCAATGGAAGGGAACGGATTCGCCATGACCCGCAAAACTTAGCAGGCCGAGGAGCGGACCTCACGCCGGAAAATTCCGCGTCAGGGAACGAGGAAAATCCTGCCGGTGTAAGGATCTTTCACTTCGGTACCCGGCGGAAAGCCGCGTACGTCGACGAACCCAGCCTGTGGGGCGTGAGGGCTGGTGACGAAGCCTGGCTTTCCGGGCACAGGGATGCCGTAAGAAATTTCAGGCGTCGGCAGGCTGACCGGCGGCGGTGTCGGAGCAGGCGTGGGATTCGGGATCGGGTTGACCAGGGCCGCATCGGTCAGGCCGGCGCTGGAATCCACGCCGGTCAAGGGCGGCAAACCGGCAGCCGCCTGCGTCTGTTGCTCCGGAAGAGTTTGCGTGCCGCCAAAACCGTAACGATTGCGTTGGGTGGTTGGAGGTTTCTCCGGTGAGCAGGCGGCCAGAAAGCCGGCGGCAAGGCCGAGGGTCGAAGCGACGAGCACAGTACGTGTCATGACATGAAGGGACCAGAGGTGCAGACAGACATCAAGGCGAATCTGCCCGGTTACTGATCCACCTCGGCCATCGCGGCTCGGAGATGACCCTTGATGAGCCCGTCGAAGAGCGCCTTGCCGATAATCGCTCCCGAAAGCCCCTCGATCTGAGCGAGGACGCAAAGATCGGAGGCCGACGAGACGCCTCCACTCGCAATAACCGGCGCTTTGGTTTCTGTTACCACTGATGCAACAGCTTTTATATTAGGTCCTTGCAACATTCCATCGGTGGCGATGTCCGTGTAGATTACTGCCCCCACCCCCCATTCGCCTGCCTGTTTGGCGAGATCATAGGCCATGATTTTCGTGCCCTCGGTCCAACCCCGCACGGCCACGAATCCGTCGCGGGCATCGATGCCCACGGCAATTTTGTCCCCTCCAAAACGCTGCACGGCGTGCACCACAAAATCATCTCCCGCTGCCGCCCGTGTACCGACCACGACACGCGCCACCCCGGCATCTAAAGCGCGGCCGATGGCTGCTTCATCGCGGATGCCGCCGCCGAGTTGCACGGGAATGCCGATTGCCCCGGCCATACGGCTCACCAGCTCCAAATTCGATGGCTCGCCCGTGAAGGCGGCATCCAGGTCTACGACATGAAGCCAGTCGCCACCCCGCGCCGCCCACTCGAGCGCCACGCTGACCGGGTCGTCAGAGTAAACCGTCTTGTCCTCGGCGCGCCCTTGGCGCAAACGCACCGCTTGGCCTCCCATCAGATCAATTGCCGGGTAAAGGAGCATTACAATTTTCCCCCGCGAATTTCGGCGACAAAATTCTCCAGCATGCGCAATCCGGCGGCCTGGCTTTTTTCCGGGTGGAACTGCACGCCACGTACCTTCCCGCGGCGGCACGCGGCCGCAAACTCGACGCCATGGGTGGAAGCTGCGGTGATTATCCCGGCCTCCGACGGCCGGGGGTAAAAGGAGTGCACAAAATAAGCGAAGGTTGGATCCGTCAGCGCCGCGAAGAACGCGTCCGGGGCGCGCAAAAGCAAATTGTTCCAGCCGATGTGCGGCACCTTCAGCCCGGGACGGGAAGGAAAACGCACCACGTGCCCCGCCCAATGGGCGAGGCCGGAAACTCCGGGAGACTCCTCGCTGCCCTCGAAAAGAATTTGGTAGCCGAGGCAAATCCCGAGGTATGGACGATCCGCCGCCAACCACGCACGCAACGGACCGGTCAACCCGCGCTCCTCGAGGCTGCAAGCGCAATCACCGAAGGACCCCACCCCGGGAAGCACGACCGCCGCACAGTCCTCGAGACCCGCCGGCGAGTCGCAGCGCTTCACCACGGCACCGGCGTGTTGCAACGCTTTCTCCACGCTGCGCAAGTTGCCGCTGCCATAGTCGATCATGGCCACGAGTGGCGGGCAGACCATGGATCAGAGCTGTCCTTTGGTGCTGGGCACACCCTCGACCCGTGGGTCGATCCGCGTGGCTTGGTCCAATGCTCGGGCCACCCCCTTGAACACCGCTTCCGCCATATGGTGCGTGTCGCGCCCATCAAGCAGGGCGACATGCAGATTAAGGCCGCCCTGCACGGAGAAGGCGCGGAAAAACTCCTCGAGCAACTGGAAGGGAAAATCCCCGATCGACCCCGCTTCCTCGGGTGCCTCATAGGCAAGGTACGGACGCCCGCTGCAGTCGAGGGCGATGCGGGCCAAAGCGTCGTCCATCGGCAAGAGACACCATCCGTAACGGCAAAGACCCTTCTTGTCACCGAGCGCCTCGCGCAAGGCTTGGCCGAGGGCAAGGCCGACATCCTCCACCGTGTGATGCGCGTCGACGTTGAGATCACCTTTTGCCTTGAGCTCGAGGTCAAAGAGTCCGTGTTTGGTGAAAAGCTCGAGCATGTGGTCGAAGAAGCCCACGCCGGTGGAAATCTCCGCCTTGCCGGTGCCATCGACAACGAAACGCAATTCGATGTCGGTTTCCCTCGTTTTTCTTTTGATGCTGGCGGAGCGGATCATGGGCGGGGTGGCTGGTTCCCGCCTTGCGCGGCGGCTTCGGCTTTTTTGAGTGATTCTTGCAGGGAGGCAAGCAGAACATGCTGGGACCAAAGTTTCTGCGCCTGCTCGAGATTGGCCTTGGCCGCAGACAGATTGCCCGCAGCCAGTTGTCGCTGGGCTTCGTTGGCTGCGGCCGCCCCGGCAGCAAGGGTCGCGGTGTCGATCTTGGACAGCCTCGCTTCCTCGCTCTCTACCAAGCTGGATAAATCATCGAGAACCTTGGTGTCCGAAAGGACAGGCACCCACTTGCTGCCGCTTTGCTTGACCCTCTCGATCTGAGCTTGGATGGCGGATTTTTCCTGCGCTATGCCCTGCTCGATCTGCAGGCGACGATCCTCACTGGCCAGCTTCAGCCCCTGTTCTTGGTCACGGATGCGACGTTCGAGATCCGCCCGCGCCCGGACCAGGCCCGCGCGAAGTTTGACCAAAGAATCACGCGCCACTTTGACCGACTCCGGATAAGCCGAAGAAGTGTTGTGGTCTTTCTCGAGAACTTCGAAGGCGGTCATGGCGGCCACCGGCTCCGGGGACTCCTTCATTTTGGCCAGTTGCACCCGGCCGCCGAGTTCGGTCCGTTCGGCCGGGGAGGCATCCGCGGGAACCCAGACTCCGTCGAGCTTGATCTCGCCAGCGACCAAGCGCGCACGATCGGCCTCGAGGGCTGCCGCCAACTTTCGCGCTTCCGGCATGTGCTTGCTGTAACCGTAATTCTTCATGAACGAGCGCACCCTTTCCAGCGGCGGGTCGTAGACGGCTGGGTTGTCGGCCGTGGATGGGACCGAGAAAGCCGCCACCTCGGCATAAGCGACATCGTCCTGACTGGCACGCTGGATCTTGGCCACATCAGATCGTGGATAGGACATCTCCTCGCGGATTGCCGGACTAGTCTGGACCTCAATGAGCACCGTCTCCGTGTTCACGGAGAGAATTTTTCCTTCGATTTTCGTTCCGTCGCGCAACTCGATCGATTCGCCCCGCAGCAAGGCCATAGGGAGAGCCAAAAGGCTCAAAAACAACAAATTTTTCACTGTGTAAACGTAGCGGTAGGGAAGCAGTTCGTCACGCCGCAATGCGTTCCATCACCTCACGGCCGATAGCAAGGCTGGCCGTCGCGGCCGGACTGGGGGCGTTGACCACGTGAAGGGCACGCGGACCGGAAACAAGGCGGAAGTCCTGAACCAGTTCCCCGGCGGGAGAAATCGCCTGGGCGCGCACGCCGGCGCCGCCGGGCAGAAGGTCCTCCTCCCTCAGGTCGGGCACCAGCCGCTGGAGCGACTGACAAAACAGCTTTTTGCTCAGCGACCGCCGTCCTTCATCCCACGCCATCCGCGGATGACGGGCGAGAAACTTCCACAGTCCGGGAAAAGCGAGGGCCTCGCCCAAATCGCGCGCATTCCACTGTGTTTTGCGGTAGGCCTCGCGTGCCAAGGCGAAAACGGCATTGGGGCCGGCTTCGATGCCGCCGGAAATCAGCCGTGTGAAGTGCACACCGAGGAAAGGAAATTTGGGATCGGGCACCGGATAAATAAGATGGCGCACGAGTCGCGAGGCCTCGGGGCGGAGCCGGTAATATTCTCCACGGAAGGGAACAATGCGGTCGGTCGGATCGAGCCCGGCGAGGCGGCAGACGCGGTCGCTCTGCAGACCGGCGCAATTGATGAGGAAGTCGCCGGCGAAATCACCAACTCCGGTTTCGGCTGTCCAACCATCCGGGGTCTCACTCAGACCTGTAACAGCCGCTCCCGTCACCACGCGGCCGCCCATGGCCAAAAGGTCATCGCGCAGTGATCGGCAGACGGCGGCGTAGTCGACAATACCTTCCTCCGGCACGTGCAAGGCAGCCACACCGGCCGCGTGAGGTTCCATTTCCCGCAACCCTTCGCGATCGAGCCGGCGCAGACCGGTCAGGCCGTTGGCTTTCCCGCGGGCTTCGAGTTCGTGCAAGCGCGGGACTTCGCCGTCGTCGACAGCCACAACCACTTTGCCGCAGACTTCGTGGGGAATATTTTTTTCGCGGCAGTAGGCGGTCATGGCCCGGATGCCCTCGACGGCCAAACGCGCCTTGAGCGAGCCCGGCCGGTAATAAAGCCCGGCGTGAAGCACCCCGCTGTTGTGGGTGCTCTGATGGGACCCGACGGACGATTCCTTCTCGAGCAAAGTGAGGGCTCGGACGCGCCCTGACCGCAACAATTGCCAGGCCGTAGCCAAGCCGACCAGCCCACCTCCAATGATCAAAGGATTCTTCGGCAAGGGAAAGGAGCCCCACGGGGGCGGAAAAGAAAAAGGCGACCCTGCGTATGTTGCCGGGCCGCCTTGGTGAAGAGATGTCTCTGACTTAGCGGATCTTCTTCAAGAGCGGCAGACCGGTGCGCTCGTTTTCGGAGACTTCGTAGCCGGCGGGAAGTGCGTCGATCGCGCCTTCCTTGGCCTCGCCCGCGAAGTAATAGAGGGTCACTTCTTGTCCGCCGCGCAACTTCTGGAGACGTGCGTGGAGGAAGTAGGTTTTACCGCTTTTTTTGCTGACTGTGCTGAATGCCATGGTGGTTTGTTTCCTTTC
>CAIZMQ010000152.1 GCA_903934135.1 uncultured Verrucomicrobiota bacterium | reverse complement strand
CTCCTCCACCTCCGGCAGATCCGGACGCGCGGTGAGATCCTCGACCTCCCATCCGGCGCCGAGAATCTCCCGCACCTCGCGCGTTTTGTGCGCGTTGCGCGTGGCGAGAAGCATGCGTTGCTTTGACACCTCGTTCATTCCCGGCAAAATGCGCGGTTTCCCAGCCTCATGTCGAGCCAACGCAAACAGTATCCCTTCCCGCAATTCGAGCCCAAGTGGCAGCAACACTGGTCCCGGACCGAAGCCTACCGCACGCCGAACCCGGGCGAGGCGGATTTCGATCCGGTTAAGCCGAAATACTATGTCCTCGACATGTTCCCCTACCCCAGCGGCGAGGGACTCCACGTCGGCCATCCCGAGGGTTACACTGCGACGGACATCCTTGCGCGTTGGCACCGCATGCGCGGCTTCAACGTGCTGCATCCCATGGGCTGGGACGCCTTCGGCCTGCCTGCAGAGCAATACGCGGTCAAAACCGGGCAGCACCCCGCCGTAACCACGGCCAAGAATATCGCGCGCTTCCGCCAACAACTCGACCGCATCGGATTCAGTTACGATTGGTCGCGCGAGGTCAACACCACAGACCCCGACTACGTCCGCTGGACCCAGTGGATCTTCCTGCAGATTTACAACGCGTGGTTCAACCCCGCCACCAACCGGGCCGAACCGATTTCCACCTACGAGGGCGCTGATCCAGACAGCGTCCGGCTCGCTTACGTCGCCGAAATGCCGGTCAACTGGTGCCCGGAACTCGGTACCGTCCTGGCCAACGAAGAGGTGGTCGACGGCAAAAGCGAGGTTGGCGGCTTTCCCGTCGAACGCCGCCCCATGCGCCAATGGGTGCTGCGCATCACCGCCTTCGCCGGACGCTTGCTCGAGGGCCTCGATCGCCTCGACTGGCCGGAATCGATCAAACTTCTGCAGAAAAACTGGATCGGCCGCAGCGAGGGTGCTTTCGTTGATTTCACTCTCGAGTCCGGCGAGAAGCTCACCGTCTACACCACGCGCCCCGACACCCTCTTCGGTGCCACTTACCTGGTGCTTGCCCCGGAGCACCCGCTCGTCGCGCAAATCACCACGGGCGGACAAAGACCAGCGGTCGACGCCTACATCAAGGCCGCCGCCGCAAAATCCGAGCGCGACCGCCAAGACGCTTCGAAGGAAAAATCCGGCGTCTTCACCGGGGCGCACGCCCTCAATCCGGTCAACAACACGCGCCTCCCCGTCTGGATTTCCGACTACGTGCTCACCGGCTACGGCACCGGGGCCATCATGGCCGTCCCCGCCCACGACGAGCGTGACCACGAATTTGCCGGAAAGTTTCGCCTCCCCGTCATCGAGGTGGTGCAGCCTGCGCAACCTGTCGGGGGCTGCTTCACCGGCGAGGGCACCGCGATCAACTCCGGCCTCCTCGACGGACTCCCCACCGCCGAGGCCAAAGCCAAAATCACCGACTGGCTCGAAGAACACCGGTCCGGCCGCGCCGCTGTGCAATGCAAATTGCGCGACTGGCTCTTCTCGCGGCAGCGCTATTGGGGCGAACCCTTCCCCGTGATCTGGGAAAACGGACGCCACCGCGCCCTTGCTGCCTCCGAGCTTCCCGTCCTCCTGCCGGAACTCGCTGACTTCAAACCGACCGGCACCGCGGAACCGCCCCTGGCCAAGGCCGTCGATTGGGTGCGCTACTCCGCGACCGCCACCCGCGAGCTGAACACCATGCCCCAATGGGCCGGCTCCTGTTGGTACTACCTGCGTTATTGCGACCCGCGCAACACCCGTCACTTCATAGGAGAGGAAGCCGCGCGCTACTGGCTCGGCGACGGACAAGACAATCCCGGTGGGGTTGATCTTTACGTCGGCGGCACGGAGCACGCCGTGCTCCATCTCCTCTACTCCCGGTTCTGGCACATGGTGCTGCACGATCTCGGCCACCTCCCCACGCCCGAACCATTCCAGCGCCTCGTCAACCAAGGCATCATCCTCGGTACGGACGGGCAAAAAATGTCGAAGAGCCGCGGGAATGTGGTCAATCCCGACGAAGTGATCGACGCCTACGGCGCCGACGCCTTCCGCCTCTACGAAATGTTCATGGGTCCGCTCGAGCAGATGAAACCGTGGAGCATGAAGGGCGTCGAAGGCGTCTACCGCTTCCTCGCCCGTGCCTGGCGTTTAGCCATGACCGAAGACCAGGAAGGCAACTGGCAAATGTCTGCCAACGTGGCCGACGTCGACCCCACCGCCGCACAACTCCGCGTCCTCCACGCCACAATCAAGAAAGTCACCGGCGACCTCGCCACGCTCTCCTTCAACACCGCCATCTCGCAGATGATGGTCTGCGTCAACGAATTCACCTCCGCGGAAAAACGCCCCGTCTCCGCCTTGCGCACCCTGCTTCTCCTCCTGAGCCCCTTCGCCCCGCACATGGCCGAGGAACTGTGGGAGCAACTCGGCAAAAAATTCCCCGGTTTCGAGGGCCCGGCCCATGGCCAAGCCTGGCCGGCCCACGACGATTCGCTCTTGGTCGAAAACGAGGTCGAGATCGTCCTGCAAATCAACGGCAAGGTCCGCGACAAACTCGTCATGACGAAAGACGCCACCCGCGAACAACTCGAAGCCGCCGCCCGCGCCCAAGAAAAATTCGCCGCCCAGCTGGCCGGCAAAGAAATCGTCAAAGTCATTGCCGTCCCTGGCAAGCTGGTCAACTTCGTCATCCGGGGCTGAACCGCGCTTGCCTCCGGCTGCACCGGAGCACTAGGTTTCGGTCGAGTTCCCCCTCCCATGAAGAACCTTCTGGCCGGTCTTGTCGTTGCCACCCTCGCCACTGCGGCCCACGCCATGGAGGATCGTTTCTGGGATTACTACACCCCATATCCGAGCAATTACATCGGTTCGGACCAGTGGTGGGCAGGCGATGCCGCCAGCGGAGACTGGTGGGGCACCCGCAACTGGCTGGATGAAAACCACGGCGTCGAATTTTCCTTCACCTATGTGAACAACTTGGCGGGCAATCCCACTGGCGGTCTGAGTCAGGGTTTCACCTACACGGACAACATCGCCTTCGGCACGAAGCTCGATTTGGAAAAACTCATCGGTTGGCGAGGCGGCACTTTCACCATCGCGGCGACCGACCGCAACGGCAACAGCCTTTCCCGCGACTACATCGGCAACCAATTTACCGTGCAGCAGGTCTACGGCGGACAGACCATTATTCTCACCGACCTCCACCTCACCCAGAAATTTTGGAACGAAAAAGCGGAGGTCAAGGCCGGACGCTTTTCCTCCGGCGACGACTTTGCCAGTTCCCCTCTTTATTGGCTCTACATGAACAATGGCATCGACGGCAACCCGCAGGCCTTGCCGGTCAACGCCTCCTTCTCCGCCTACCCGTGGGCCAGCTGGGCCGCCCGCCTGCGCGTCGATCCCTGTCCCGAATGGAATGCCATGGCCGGCATCTACCAGGTCTCGAATAAAACCTTCAACCGCGAACTCCACGGGGTAAATTTTTCTTTCGAAGAAAATGACGGCGTCATGATCCTCGGACAAATCGGCTGGACCCCGGAATTTTTCAAACGCCCCGTGACCCGCGCCGCGGCGGACTCCGCCTCCACCGCCAAAGCCGCCATCGCACCCGGAGATGGCCGTGTCACCTTCGACGACGATGCGGAGACGACAACATCCGCGGAATCAGGCATGCGGGGTTTGCCCGGGCACTATTGGTTCGGCGGCTACTATTCGTCGTGGTCCTATGCGCAATTCGGGACAGCCGGCACCGCGGCGAATGCCTACGGCTTTTACTGGCATGCCGACCAGATGGTTTTTCAGGAGGATCCGGGCAGCAGCCAGGGACTGACCCTCTGGACTGCTTTTGTCCTCTCCCCGCAGGAGAACATCGCCAAGGTTCCCTTCCAGTGGAACTGCGGCGCCGCCTACCAGGGACTGCTTCCGCGGCGTGATCTAGACACCACCATGTTCGGCCTCGCTTACGGGAGTTTCAGCGATGACTACGGCAATGCCGGAGACGCCTACAACGGCGATCCCGTCAGTTACGAAATGGCCCTCGAATGGGGCTACCGGGTGCAACTTTCGAACTTCCTCTACGTCCAGCCGAACATCCAATACATCGTGCAACCCGGCGGCACGGGCTCGATTCCGGACGCCTTTGTCCTCGGCATGCAAATCGGCGTGACCTTTTGAGACCGGGGCGCTTGTTTTTCCCGCCACCACGGCTCACGCCATGTGGCGCCCCGTCTCGCGCATCATCCGCCCGAGACGCACCAGCTTGTCCGGCCAGTGTTTATCCCACTGGCCGATCGGCACCGGAAATCGCTCGGTCCAATTCTGGTCGCCGATCGCCCCCGGAACATTGAAACGCTCGGCCGTGCCGAAAATATCGGTGATCATATTCACCGCCAGCCACGAATTGCTGGCCGAGAGCCCGCGCAGCAGACCTTCATGGATTTCGTCGCTCCACGGCGCCGGTAAGGCCAGATTCATTTCGGCGAAACGGCAAATCTCCTGCATCTGACGCACCGCCCGGCCCGCCCGGTCCGGGTCGCCCGACTGCGAGTCCGCATACCAGCCGTCCCAATAAGCGCGCAGGGTCGGATGGTCATGCGTGGCATAGGTGGCCAGGGAAAGGCGCTCGTATTCGCGCCCCGGCGTGGGCCAACCGTCCGGTGCGATTTCCCAGAGCGGAATTTTGAACCCGGGAATTTCCTGCGCTTGGAGCACAGGGCGCACATACGGCGACATTTCACCAAGATCTTCGGCGATGAGGCGGTGCTGGCCCGTTTCCTCGACGATCATGCGAAAAAGACGGTCACCCTGCGCACGGTTCGTTTCGCGGCTCTGCTCGGATGAGTCGTCGCCCGGAATAAAACCGGGTAGCACCCCTCCGGTGCGTGCTTTAGCCTCGTCCTCGCTAAGCGGTAGGAACTCGGCGTTGCGGTCCGGACGCCACGGGAAAGTGTAAATGCGGAAGAACCCCAAGGCGTGGTCGACGCGCAGGAAGTGGAAAATTTTCATCGTGGTGCGAAGGCGCCGGCGCCACCACGCATAGTCGTCTTTTGCCATCTCCTCCCAATGGTAAAGCGGGAACCCCCAGTTTTGACCCCACTTGGCGGTGAAAGGATCGGCCGCGAAAACCTTTTCCGGCGGCGCGCCGGCGGAACGCGTGAGGTCGAAAATCTCCGGCTGGGCAAAGACATCCGCGCTGAAAACACTCACCCCCACGGGCACATCGCCGACCAGGGCCACCTTCCGCGCCTCGCCGTAAGCTTTCAATGCAGACCACTGGCGGTAAGCCACCCATTGCACATAGGCAAAAAAGTCGCGCCAAGCGCGGACCTTGCGCCTGTCCACCGGCGAGGCGGAGGCCAGCCACTTCCTGGCTGCCGCGTAGGTGCGCTGTTTTTTAGGCCAAAGGTCGGTGTTTTCGTTCTCGCCATGCCAGCGAACCAACGCGCGGAACAAGGTGTAGGGCTCCAGCCATGCCGCATTCTCCTTGCTCCACGCGGCAAACTCCTTGGCCCGCCGCGTTTTCTCTTTGATCTGCCTCGTCTTGAAATTTTTCCACGCCGTCTCGAGCAATTCGCCCTTCAAAGCGCGTACTCCACGGTAATTCACTTTACCCTCGCGCAACGCACCGAGATCGTGCTGCATGCAGATTCTTTGGTAATCCGCGGTTGGCAAGTCCTTCAGCGTCTTGTGATTGGTCGCAATGGTGGTCGGATCGAGCGCCAGCGAACTGATAATGTTGTAAGGACTGTTGTCCCCGCCTGTCTCGTTGATCGGCAGGACCTGCACCAGGCCGAAACCGTGCTCCGAAGCCCAATCGATCATCTCTTTAAGCGACTCCGTGTCCCCTACGCCGAGGTCGTTTTCGGTGCGAAGGGCAAACAGAGGAACGAGCAGGCCGGACAACTTTTGATCAGGAGATAGTTTCATGGGCAAAGAAAACCTATCTTGCCCTTTGCCCTCTCTGTCCGGAAGCCCAAAGGCCGAGGCCTTAAACACAATTCAGTCTTCGCCTATTGTTTCCTACTTGCTTAACTTGCGAAATCACTTTATCGGAGTTAAGATCCTTTCAACCATCGACCTGCACCATTTTATAATCCTATGGCAAACCTTACCAAACGCGACATGGTCGTCAGAATCTCCGACGATGTCGGCATCACCCAACAGCAAACGTTCGACGTGATCCAGAAAACCTTGGAGCACATCACCGACAGTCTTGCCGCCGGCGATAATGTCGAGTTGAGAAATTTCGGGGTGTTTGAAGTGCGCCTGACCAAATCCCGCGTCGGACGCAACCCGAACAAACCCGAAACCGACGTGGTTATTCCCGCCCGCGCCACGGTCAAGTTCAAGCCCGGCAAGATCATGCGCCAGCGCGTTCTCCTCCGCACCGCGGAACTCAGCAAACATAACGGCGCTTGAGGGAGCCCGGTTGGGCCACTTGGCACCGCGGCCCATGACCGCACAGGACTTTTTCTTGGCCCCGGGGGCCCCCGCCGGTCCACCTGTCCCGAACGGCGGTGGTCCCGCCACAGCGCCCTCGCTGAAAATTTCGTCCGACCAACGCATTTGCCGCGTTGCCTGACGCGCACTTTCGCCTATCCTGTCCGGTTCGCCGACGGCCATCCGGTCAGGCCGGCGAAAATTCGGTATGTCGAACCGCCAGCGTCCCGCCACCAGCCCGCAAACTCTCCGCATCCGCGGCGCGCGCCAGAACAACCTCCGCGGCATCGACCTCGATCTCCCGCGCGGACTCCTCCACGTCATCACCGGTCCCAGCGGCTCCGGAAAATCTTCCCTCGCCTTCGACACCATTTATGCCGAAGGCCAGCGACGATACATCGAGACCTTCTCACCCTACACGCGCCAGTTCTTCGACCGCATGGACAAACCGCGCGTCGACTCGATCGAAGGCATCCCGCCCGCTATCGCCATCGAGCAGTCGAACAGCGTCAAAACCACCCGCTCGACCGTCGGCACCATCACGGAAATCAATGACTACATCAAACTCCTCTTTCCCCGCCTCGCCACCGCCGCCTGCCCGAAATGTCATAAGACGATCCGGCCCGAGACGGCCCGCAACATCGTCCGCGAGGCCGCCCGGCGCTTCGCCGGACAAACCCTTCTTGTCACCTTTCCGGTTGGCACCGGCGATGTCGAAAAACGCTCGCCCTCCCAATTTTTCGAATTCCTCCAGCAACAAGGTTACCTCCGCGTCTGGCTCGGAAAAAAAACTCTCCGCGTCGACGAGACCCCGCCCGAAACCCTTCCGGCCGTGGTTCACGTCATTCAGGACCGCCTCGCCGCCTCGGACGAAACGCGTCTGACCGAAGCCATTGAAACCGCCCTGCGCCTCGGCAAAGGGCGCATTCTTCTCGTCGACGCCGGAACCGACGAAAGTCACCCGTTCTCCTCCGGATGGCACTGCGCCTGGTGCGACCTGGATGTCCGGCCACCCACCCCGGGGCTCTTCAGCTTCAACCATCCGCTCGGCGCCTGCCCGGAATGCCGCGGCTTCGGACGTGTCATCGGCCTTGACTGGCAACGCGTTATCCCCGACCGGTCGCGCACGCTCTCCGAGGGCGTGGTGCGCGCGTTTCAGAGCGGCATGTCGCAGGAATGCCAAGCCGACCTCATCCGCCACGCCCGTCGCCACGACATCGACCTGCACTGCCCGTTCGAAGATCTGCCGCAAGCCGACCAGGACTGGGTCATCAACGGCGAACGCCGCCCCGGTGAGGCCTTGTCGGAAGTCTGGGACAACGGACGTTGGTACGGCGTTCAGGGCTACTTCGATTGGCTGGAAACCAAAACTTACAAAATGCACGTCCGCGTGCTCTTGAGCCGCTACCGCAGCTACAACGAATGCCCGAAGTGCCACGGAGGGCGTTTCCAACCCGAGACCCTCAACTACCGTTTGACCGGCGCGGATGACGAAGCCCTCACCCTCCCCGAGATGGCCCGCCGCCCGATCAGCCCCCTGCGCGCATTTCTCGCCGGCGTGAAAATCCCCGAGGGCGACCACACCACGCAACTCCTCCTCGACCAAGTCACTTCGCGGCTCTCCTACCTTGGGGAAGTCGGCCTCGGTTACCTCACCCTCGACCGCCCGACCCGCACCCTCTCCGGTGGCGAAGTCCAACGCGTCAACCTCACCACCTGCCTCGGCGCCTCGCTGGTCAACACGCTCTTCGTCATGGACGAACCCAGCGTCGGCCTCCACCCGCGCGACCTCGGACAACTCCTCGGCATCATGCGCCGCCTCCGCGACAACGGGAACACCCTCCTCGTGGTCGAACACGAGGAAGCCGTCATCCGCGCCGCCGACTGGCTGACCGACATCGGTCCCGGCCGCGGTGAAACCGGCGGACAACTCATGTTCAGCGGTCCGCCCGCCCAAATCGCGGCGCAAAAAGATTCCCTCACCGCCGACTACCTCCTCGGCCGCCGTTCCATCCCCGTTCCCGCGAAACGCCGCAAAACAAAAAAATTCCTCAAGCTCCGCGGTGCCTCGCTCCACAACATCGAAAAACTCGACGCCGACTTTCCCCTCGGCGTCTTCACCTGCGTGACCGGCGTCTCGGGCTCTGGAAAATCCACCCTTGTCCACGGCCTTCTCCACCGCAACCTCCTCCGCGAACGCGGTGAACCCGTGGAGGAAGACGCCGGCCGCATCAAAAAGCTGACCGGCATCGAGCACGTCGGAGAAGTCGTCATGGTCGACCAGTCCCCGCCCGGAAAATCCTCCCGCTCGACCCCCGTGGTCTACCTCGGAGCCTGGGATCACATCCGCGACCTCTTCGCCCAAACCCCCGCCGCCAAGGGCGCCGGCCTCGGCCCCTCCACCTTCAGCTTCAACTCGAACAGCGGACGCTGCGAACGCTGCTCCGGTCTCGGCTACGAGCGCATCGAAATGCAATTCCTCAGCGATGTCTCCCTCACCTGCACCTCCTGCGGCGGCAAACGCTTCCAGCCCCACGTGCTCCGCGTCCACCTCGACGGACAATCCGTCCACGACGTCCTCGAAATGACCGTCACCCAGGCCATCACCTTCTTCAAAGATTTCCCCAAGCACCAAAAAATCACCGTCCCACTGCAAACCCTCGAGGACGTCGGACTCGGTTACCTCCGTCTCGGGCAACCCACCAGCTTCCTCTCCGGCGGCGAATCGCAACGCCTCAAACTTGCCGCCCGCCTCGCCGACACCGAAGCCGAGGCCTCGCTCCTTCTCTTCGACGAGCCGACTACCGGACTGCACTTCGACGACATTGCCCGGCTCCTCGGCGTTTTCCACCGCCTGGTCGAAGCCGGACACACCCTCATCGTCATCGAGCACAATGTGGAAGTGATCAAATCGGCCGACCACGTGATCGATATCGGCCCCGAGGCCGGCGCCGAGGGCGGAAAGATTGTTGCCGCCGGTACGCCGGAAGAAGTCGCGCAAAACAAAGACTCCCGCAGCGCCCCCTTTCTCAAAGCGGCCCTCGAAGAGCAAAACCACGAAGCCACCCTCCTCGCCGCCGAGCCCGTGACCCCGCCCGTGGCCACGGACAACAACCGCATCCGCATCACCGGCGCCCGCGAGCACAACCTGAAAAACATTTCCCTCGAAATTCCCCGCGACGAATTCGTCGTCGTGACCGGCCTGAGTGGTTCGGGCAAATCTTCCCTCGCCTTCGACATCCTCTTTGCCGAAGGCCAGCGCCGCTTCCTCGACTGCATGTCGACCTACGCCCGCCAGTTCGTCGAGCAAATGGAAAAACCGGACGTCGATCATATCGACGGACTCCCTCCGGCCGTGGCCATCGAGCAACGCATCTCGCGCGGAGGTGGAAAATCCACCGTCGCCACCATCACCGAAGTCTACCACTTCCTCCGCCTCCTCTACGCCAAGCTCGGCACCCAATACTGCCCCGCCTGCCAAGTCCCCGTCGCCACCACCACCCTCGCCGAGGTGGCCGATAAGGTCCGCACCGCCTCGCAAGCCGGTCCAGTGCAAGTCTTCGCCCCGCTGGTCAAATCCCGCAAGGGTTACCACAAGGAAGTGGCCGAATGGGCCGTGCGGCACGACTTCAACACGCTGCTGGTCGACGGGAAGCTGATCAAGGCGGACAAATTTCCCGAACTCTCCCGCTACCGCGAACACTCGATCGATGTCCTCGTCGGACAAATCAGCAAAGCCTCCGAGGAAGACGCCATCGCCCTCGCCCGCCGCGCCCTCGAAATCGGCAAGAATACCGCACGCTTGGTCCGCGGCACGGAGAGCGAGCTGCTCAGCACCGAAATGGCCTGCCCCTCCTGCGCCCGCGCCTTCGAACCGCTCGACCCGCGCATGTTCTCCTTCAACTCCCCCCACGGCTGGTGCGAGACCTGCCGGGGGTTCGGCCTCGTCTATGACAGTGCGGTCAAGACCGATCAGGCCCGCACGCAACTTGAAGCCGATCTGCAGGAAGAACAGGCCCGGGAGGAGGCCGACAAGGATGTCGCCCGCCCCTGCCCGGAATGCGAGGGACTGCGCCTCAACACCGAAGCCCGCAACGTCCGCGTCCACCACCGTCCCATCGCCGACTTCACCCGCGCCAGCGCCCGCGACGCGGCCCAGTTGCTCGACACCCTCGTTTTCAACAACCACGACGGCACCCTTGCCGCCGACATCCTCCCCGAAATCCGGCAGCGCCTCGGCTTCATGCAACGGGTCGGTCTCGATTACCTCACCCTCGACCGTCCCGCCACCACGCTCTCCGGCGGCGAGGCCCAGCGCATCCGCCTCGCCGCCCAGCTCGGATCGAACCTCCGCGGCGTCCTCTACGTTCTCGACGAGCCGACCATCGGACTCCACGAACGCGACAACCGCAACCTGCTCGACGCCCTCGAGGAACTGGTCAAGCAGGGCAATTCCCTGCTCGTGGTCGAACACGACGAGGAAACCATGCGCCGCGCCACCCGGATCATCGACCTCGGTCCCGGCGCCGGTCGGCGCGGCGGCGAGGTCATTGCGTCCGGGACCCTCGACGAAATCCGCGCCTCAAAAAACTCCGTGACCGGACGATTCCTGGCCAATCCGCCCCAACGTCCGTCGCGCGGCAGCCGCCGTTCCCTCAAGGAAAAAGACCTGCACTGGCTCGAACTGAAAGGCGCCTCCCTGCACAACCTGCAGAATATCGACGCCCGGATTCCGCTCGGACGCCTCACCGTGGCCTGCGGCATCTCCGGGTCGGGCAAATCGTCGCTCCTCCGTGGCACGCTTGTCCCGGCGCTGAAGGACGCCATGACCCGCCGCGGACGCAAACCTTCCCGCAAAGCTGCCCCGCCGCCCTATGACAAATTGCTCGGGGCCGAACACATCGCCGGCGTCCACATGGTCGATCAATCGCCCATTGGCAAAACCTCCCGCTCCACCCCCGCGACCTACATCAAAGTCTTCGACGAAATTCGCCAACTCTTCGCCGGACTTCCCACCTCCCGCATGCGCGGCTACACCGCCAGTCGGTTTTCCTTCAACACCGACGGCGGACGCTGCGAGACCTGCCTCGGCCAGGGCGCGATCAAACTCGAAATGAGTTTCCTCCCCTCCAGCTGGCTCCCTTGCAGCGAGTGCAATGGCAGCCGCTACAACCATCAGACTCTCGATATCACCTACAACGGCAAGACCATCGCCGATGTCATGAGCATGACCGCGGCCGAGGCCGCCGAATTTTTCGACGCCCATCCAAAAATCCGCCACGCCCTCCGACTGCTCGTCGAAACCGGTCTGGGCTACCTCACCCTCGGCCAGCCCAGCCCCACCCTCTCCGGAGGCGAAGCCCAACGGATCAAACTGGTCACCGAACTCTCCCGCACCGGGGCGACCAAAGGCCGCCGCCTGCGCGAAGACCAACGCGGCAACTTCTATCTCCTTGAGGAACCGACCATCGGACTCCACATGGCCGACGTCGAACAACTCATCGGCATCCTCCACCGCCTGACCGACGAGGGCCACACCGTCGTGGTCATCGAACACAATCTCAGCGTCATCGCCGAAGCCGACTACGTGATCGAAATCGGACCCGAAGCCGGCGCCCAAGGCGGACAACTCGTCGCCGCCGGCCCGCCCGAAGAAGTCGCCCAAGTCCAAGGAAGCCCCACCGCCCCCTTCCTCAAACCCCTCCTGAACTTGTAGCGACGGTCTCTGACCGCCGGGACCCCTCAGTCTTCGTTCCCTTCGCTACTTTCTGTTCAAAACCTCCCCGCCCTTGCCCGCGGCTGTTTCCCATTGTATAGACAATAGTCATGTCTGCTACCTACAATATGCGCGAGGCCCAAGCGAGCCTGCCCAAACTCTGCCGCTCCGGACGCCGTTTCGTCATCTCCAACCGCAACCGCCCCGTGGTGGTCGCCCTCCCGGTCGATGATTTCGAAGCCCTGATGGAGACCCTTGATGTCTTGGGCGACCCCGCCGCGATGAAGGCCGTCCAATCCGCGCGCGCCGGCAAGACCAAATATCGTTCGCTTAATTTGGCCGATGAAAATTTCGGCCTCTGACCAAGTAGCCACCTGGCTCACCGCCTTGCCGCCCCAGACCAAGAAGCGCGTCCGCACAGCTCTGCGCAGCTTGGCCCGGGGACGGGGCGACATCAAAGGACTGCAGGGTGACCTCGAAGGTTTCAGCCGCCTGCGCATCGGCGGCATCCGCGTTCTCTTCCGTCAAACTTCCGCCCGTGAATTCCGCCTCGAATACGCCAACACCCGCGACGTGGTTTACGAGATGTTCCGGCAGTTCCTCGCCGCACAGGATGATTGAAAAAACACTTCGTTCCCTTCGTTACCTTCTGTTCAAAACCTCCCCCGCCCTTGCCCGCGCCGCGCATCCCGCTTAAACCCTTCCCGTGCTGAATTACATCTGGCTCGCTCTCGTCCTCGGCGCCGTCTTGCTCGGCGGCGCCACAGGACAAATGAAGGAAGTCACCACTGCGGCGTTCGAGGCCTGCAAGACGGCGGTGATGACACTTGCCCTCCCGCTGGCCGGCGTCATGGCGCTTTGGCTCGGGGTGATGCGCTTGGCCGAAAAATCCGGGCTGATGCACGCGCTGGCCAAATTGCTGCGTCCACTCATGACGCGCATTTTTCCCGACGTCCCCGCCGAGCACCCCGCCATGGGATCGATGATCATGAACATGGCGGCCAACATGCTGGGTCTGGCCAATGCCGCCACACCGCTCGGACTGCGGGCCATGCAGGATCTGGAAAAGCTAAATCCCCGTCCCGGCACGGCGACCAACGCGATGTGCACCTTCCTCGCGCTGAACACCAGTTCGGTGCAACTCATCCCGGCCAGTGCGGTGGCCATTCTTGCCGCCGCCGGATCCGTACAGCCCACGGCCATCATCGGCACTGCCCTCATCGCCACGATTTGCTCCACCGCGGTCGGACTCATCGCGGTCAAATCGCTCGAGAAGCTGCCATTCTACAAGTTGCCTCCAGTCACTGCGGCCGACGAATCGGCCAAACGCAAAGAAGACGCCGACCAACCGGACACCTTGACTGGACCGGCACCCGACCCGCTCGGTTGGGGCTCGCGCCTTCTCCTCGCCATTTTCGGCGTGTTCTTTCTCTACCTTGTCTGGAAAACAGCGAGCACGGGCTACGATGGTGACCGCGGATGGTTCGCATCCTACGTCGAAGCTCTCTCCATCCTTGCCATCCCGTTTCTCCTCTCGTTCTTCCCGCTCTACGCCGCGCTGCGCCGCGTTCCGGTCTACGAGGAATTCGTCGAGGGCGCGAAGGAAGGGTTCCAAGTGGCCCTGCGCATCATTCCCTTCCTCGTCGCCATTCTTGTGGCCGTCGGTATGTTCCGCGGCGCGGGCGGAATCGACATGCTCAGCCGCGCGCTCGATCCGTTCCTCAAAGTCGTCGGCTTCCCGGCGGAACTCCTGCCCATGGCCCTGATGCGTCCGCTCAGCGGCAGCGGAAGCCTGGGTATTTTCTCCGAGTTGGTTGCCACGCACGGACCCGACAGCATCCTCGCGCGCATGGCCGGAACGATCATGGGCAGCACGGAAACAACCTTCTACGTTCTGGCCGTCTATTTCGGATCGGTCGCCATCCGCCGCACGCGCCACGCCGTGCCCGCCGGACTGCTGGCCGACGTCGCCGGCATGATCGCCTCGATCATCGTCTGCCGCATCGTCTTCGGATGAGCGAGGCGCGTTACCTCTGCCAGCGCTGCGGCAACTGCTGCCGCTGGCCGGGCTTCGTCCGCCTCGATGACCAAGAAATAAATTCCATCGCCGCCTTCCTCCAACTCACCCCAGCCGAATTCATCGCGCAACACACCGAACTCCGCCCCAGCCGCTCAGGTCTCATGCTCAAATCCAAACCGGACGGCTCGTGCATCTTCCTCCAGGGCGCCAACACCTGCACCATCCAGCCGGTCAAACCCCAGCAATGCCGCGACTTCCCCAACAAATGGCGCTTCGAAGGCTGGCGGGAAAAGTGCGAAGCCCTCGAGGTGATGTCTTGACATCAAGTTAATGTGATGTTTGATGTCTAGCATGAGAACAACGCTTACTCTAGACCCGGATATCGCCCAGCACCTCCGGCAGGAACTAGCCTCGGGAAAGAAGTCCTTCAAAGAGGTGGTGAACGAGCGCCTTCGGTTGGGCTTCGGACTGAAAAAAGCCAAGCAGCGCACACCCTTTCGCGTCAAAGCGCACTCCTCAGCCTATCAACCCGGCATCGACCCCACCAAATTCAACCAACTGGTGGATGAGCTTGAGATCGAGGAATTCATCCGAAAATCCCAATCGCGGTGATTATTCCCGACATCAATCTCCTGATCTACGCTCATAACAGGAGGGACCCTCACCACGAACCCGCCACAGCTTGGTGGGAAGAGACCCTGAACGGGAACACACCGGTTGGCCTTCCATGGGTCACGTCCTCAGGATTTATTCGTATCATGACCAATCGGAGGATTTTGACTGAACCACTTTCTCCCGATCGCGCTGTTGATCTCGTCCGCTCATGGCTGGATCAGCCCACCGTCATTATTCTGCAACCCGGGCCGAAATTCGCCGGCCTTTTCCTCGGCTACCTCGAAAAGCTGGGCACAGCCGGAAACCTCACCACAGACGCCCAACTCGCCGCGCTCGCGGTGGAAAACCAAGCGGAGTTGCACAGCAACGACACCGACTTTACCCGCTTCGACGGCTTGCGCTGGCGCAACCCGCTGAAGTGATCGAACACCCCTAAAGGAGACGATCCCCACCCGCACTCGCCGGCACGAATGCCTCAAACTTCCCCGCCAACTCGTCGAGCTTGGCGAGGTAGTAAGCCACATTCTCGTCGCGACTCCCGGCCTCCCACTCCCCGACCAGCTTCGCGCTCTCGTAAGCTTTCACCGTCTTCTTCGTGCCGGTGATGTAATACGTGACCCGATCCCCCGCCTGCATCTTGCGTCCGCTCTTCAAAGCCAACTCAAAGGCCGCCGAGCGATTGCGCGAAGATGCGGCGATTTTCTTTTGATACGCCTCGAGCGAATCCTGCAACGCCTCGGTTTTGGCAAACATCGCCGGTTCCCACATTCTCTCCCGTAGCGCCTTGGCGAACTCCGCGTGCATCGCCGGGATCACCTCCGGCTTCCCCTCGAGCAATGCCCGGACCGCACGCTCGATGAAAACGCGCTGGAATTTTTCCAGCCCGCGCGACTTCAAGGCCGCACCCTTGATCGACAACTTTCCGTCCTCCGCCAAGAGCGCGTAATTCTTCGCCTTGTAGCTGAACATCGCGGTATAGCGCGCATCGAATTCCACCTCGATCCCCTCCGGCAGGGTGGCGGCCAGCTCCCGGTAAAGCGCGTCCCAACTGGCATCCTTTGGTGGGAGGAAATAAATGCCGTCCGTGTCAATTTCGATCACCTCCGCCCCGCGCTGACGCAACCAATCGACCATCCCGCGCAAAAGTTCGCGCCCTTTGGCCGTGACCGCGGCGGCGGCCGCAAAATCAGCGAAGTTGCCTTGGGCAAAGCCGAGATACCCGTAAAAGCTGTTGATCAGGATTTTGAAAGTTCCCTGCAACGCGTCGAGATGCGCTCTTTGTATACCCGTGGCCGAACGCATGGCTGATTTCGCTTCCAGCCGGAACTTCCGCAGCCGCCCCAGCATGTCGCCGAAAACGCCGAGCGTGTCGGACTCCGGGACCATGCCGAAAGCCAACATGACCGACGGATAAAGTGACGCGATGTCGCAATGCCACACGTCGCGTGCCACGCCGGTGAAAAAGATGTCCGTGTATCCGCCCTCGAACCGCTGCACCTCGGACCAAGACGGAACAGCTTGCCCCTGACGCAAGTATTCGCGCAGAAACAGGCTGTTGATCTTGGTCGCGTTCCCGCGAATGACCACATCCTGATAGTTGTAAGGAAAAATTGTCGTCTGCGTGAACCAAGCCGGACTCAAGGCGGCGGAAAGCGCCCGTGTCTCGCGCACATCCTGCAGGGCATACGTCTCGAACTTCTTCCGCTCTTGCCCATGCGCCTCGGTGATGGCCCGTGCGCCAAGCTCGACCCGGCCATCCTCCGCCACCCCGAAATGCCGCGCCGCCGCTTTGAGTCCGAAGCTTTGCAGCTCCCGCGCTCCCACGTCGTGGAACTGGACCAAAAACAAGGTGTCGATGATCTGACGTCCGTGGATCTCGAACTTCCGGTATTGAATGAGCCGCTCGGCAATCTGCAAACGCGAGGGATGCGAGCGCAGTGTGCTCCCGTCGCGGCCTAAATCCAATTTGACCTTCACTCTACGCGCCCGCGCCTCAAGGTAAGGCAGGTCGAATCGGAAAATGTTGTGCCCCTCGATCACATCCGGATCACGCGCCCGGACCAGCGCGACAAACTTTTCCAGCAGCGCTCTTTCCTGCGCCTCATCCGCGGGATCATCGACCACGAGGATTTCCTCCCATCCCGAACTGTCGCTCAACGCAATGGCCAGAAGCGGATCACGAGACGCCTCCGACATGGCCCCATCCACCCCGGTGTGGGTTTCGATATCGACCTGCATCCGCCGCAGAT
>CAIZMQ010000151.1 GCA_903934135.1 uncultured Verrucomicrobiota bacterium | reverse complement strand
TCGTCCCCACGCCGAGCGGCGGCTGCGTGTGCCCCACCGGCTACATGAACATGGGTGGGAGGTGCGACGTCAGAGAGAGTCTCTGCGCCAAGGCCAGGACCCAATTCTCGCTCTCCACAAGCACGACAACCGGCGCCAACTCGAACTTGAAAGTCGGCAACTCGGCTCCGGACGTGACGGGATCAGGAACGTTGTTCTGGAAAGAGCTGCTGCCTCCTTCGGAGCTGACGGGATAGGTCGTGATGAACATAATATTTGAGGTGGGCCTGTGATGCTTTTTATAGCGGACAAGCAATGCCGTCCAGACGCGGATCGCTGGCGCCGCAAAGACTTTCGGGTTCGAGCATAATGGCCTGGGCGGAACCTTCGAAACTTTCCCCGATATTGCCCGGCGAGGCGGGAGTGGAACCGTCCCAGACTACCTCGTGTCCCATGGCGGCCAGACGCTTTCCGAGGTCGGGCAGCGGATGGCGCTCGAGAGAAATACGACGCCCGGCGAGAAAGCGCACGCGCGGCGCGTCGAGGGCCTGCTGCAGGTTCATGCCGCGGTCGATGAGGTTGAGCAAGATCTGCGTCTGCCCCTGCGGCTGCATATTACCGCCCATGCAACCGAAGGACATCTTAAGCGCGCCCGACGCATCAAGAAGCATGGACGGCAGGATGGTGTGGCGCACCTGCTTGTGCGGTGCCGCGGCGTTGGGGTGGCCGGGAACGAGCACGAAATCGGCCAACCGGTTGTTCATGACCACACCGATTCCCGGGACGACAACGCCGCTGCCGAAGGGGGCCGAGATGCTGGTGATCAGTGAAACCGCCATGCGGTCGCGGTCCACTACCGTAAGATAGGTGGTGTCGCCAAAGACGCGAGCGGCCGGCGGATTGTCCGAGGCATGGTCGCGGTCGAGCACGGCACGGCGTTGCTTGATGTATTCGGGATCGAGCAAATCCTCGATCGGGGCCTTGAGAAAGCGGGGATCGGCGACCGTGGCAGCGGCATCGGCATAGGCGAGTTTGATCGCCTCGAGAATCAGATGGCATGCCTGGACCTCATCCGCCGCGAAAATGGCCGCCATGTCATAGCCTTCGAGGATGGCCAGTGCCTCGAGGGCGACGATCCCCTGCCCGTTCGGAGGCATTTCCAGAACGGTGTGCCCGCGGTAGCTGCCGCGGATCGGTTCCACCCATTCGGCTTGAATGGCATCGAAGTCGCCTGCCTGCAAGTAACCGCCTCCCTTTTGCACCGTCTCGACAATGCGGTCGCGTACTTCGCCGGAATAAAAGGCGTCCCGACCTTCACGCCCGATCCGACGCCACACGCGGGCCAAGTCTTGCTCGCGAAAAATACTCCCGGCCGTCGGCACCCGACCACCGGGCAAGTACGCCGTGGAGTCCGGAGAATACTTCCGGAGCGTCGGGGCACCGGCCGCCCACGCTTGGGATATTTTTGCACCCACCGGGAAGCCGTCATCGACCAGAGCAGCCGCGTGCTCGAAAAGATCGGCCAGATCCATGGTCCCGAACTGTTTGTGCAACTCGAGATAGCCATCGAGCGCGCCGGGGACGTTGACCGTCGCCGCCCCGGCTTGCGGCATATTTTCTCCATGCTCCGCACGCACGCGCTCCAGCGTCATCAAGGAACCCGAAAACCCGCTGGCGTTCAAACCGTGGGCTTTGCCGTCCTTCCACACGATGGCGAACATATCGCCACCCAGACCGCTCATCATCGGCTCGGTCACGTTGACCACCGCAGCCATGGCCAGCGCGGCATCCGCGGCATTTCCTCCCGCCTGCAAAACATCGCGCCCGATCACGGCGGCGAGCGGTGTGCTGGAACAGGCCATGCCGTAGCGGCCATAAACCGGCGCACGGCGGTTATCAAAGGGGATTGATGTTGACATGAAATTGGCACGATAAAGGGGCCCCGTGGACAACCAAGTCCAAAAAGGGAGGTGGCTGAGCTCACCCATGGCCGGCCGCAAAGTGGCGACGGCAACCCGCCGACAGGCTTGGAATCACGAAGGGCCAGACGCCCGTGCCGCAGCTGCAAAAAAATCCTGAACCGGGCCCTGCCGGCTACGGCTCAGTGATGATAAGACGTCCCCTCCTCCGCGGAAAGTGGCGTCACCGCTGGGTGCGTCTCGAAATACGCGATCGCGCGACGAAAATCTTGGAGCAGAGCAGCGACGAGATCGCGGGTCACGCCGTTGCGTACGAGGATACGCTGCACGATAAGATCCTCTCGGTCTGGCAGCATGCTGTAGGCGGGTACCTGCCACCCGCGCACGCGGAGGCGGTCGGCTAAATCGTAGAGGCCGAAAGGAACGCGGGCACCGTCGCGCAATTTCCAGCTCACACATGGTATGCCCGTGGCCAACTCCCCGCCGTAGATGATCTCGAACGGGCCGAGCTCGGCAAGTCGCGCGGCGAACCACTGCGCGGTGTCATAGCACGCCCCATGAACCTTGGCATAGCCTTCGCGACCGAGACGGAGGAAGTTGTAGTATTGCGCGATAATTTGTCCGCCCGGACGCGAGAAATTCAGTGCGAAGGTTGGCATGTTGCCACCGAGATAATTGACGTTGAAGATCAGATCCTCCGGCAGATCGGCCTTCTCCCGCCAGACCACCCACCCCGCTCCGAGCGGCGCCAGGCCGAATTTGTGACCCGAAGCATTGATCGACTTGACCCGCGGGAGACGGAAGTCCCACACCAAATCCGGCGCGCAGAATGGAGCGAGGAATCCGCCGCTGGCCGCGTCGACGTGGATGGGAATATTCAAGCCGGTGCGAGCCTGCAAATCGTCGAGTGCGGCGGCGACCGCGGCGACCGGTTCGTAGTCGCCTGTGAATGTCACGCCGAGCGTGGGCACCACGCCGATGGTGTTCTCGTCGCAGCGGTTCACCGCTTCCTCGGGCGACATGATGAGGCGGCCTTTGGTCATAGGGATCTGACGCAACTCGACGTCCCAATAGCGCGCGAACTTCTCCCAGCAGATTTGCACCGGCCCGCAAACGAGGTTCGGTTTGTCCGTCGGCTTTCCTTCGGCGCGGCGTTTGGCCCGCCAGCGCCATTTCATGGCCATCCCGCCAAGCATGGCCGCCTCGCTGGACCCGGTGGTCGAGCAACCGATGGTGTCCGCGTCGGGCGCGTTCCACAAGTCGGCCAGCATGTGCACGCAACGCGCTTCGATTTCAGCGGTCTGCGGGTACTCGTCCTTGTCGACCATATTCTTGTCGAGGCACTCATCCATCAGGCGGTGCACCTCGGGTTCCTCCCACGTCTGGCAGAAGGTGGCGAGGTTCTGCCGCGCATTGCCATCCAACATCAACTCGTCATGAACCAATTGGTAAGTGGCCCGGGCCGATTGCTCCCCGCGGGGAAACTTGGATTTCGGCAGCACCTTGGCCGCTTCCGGGGTGGCAAAAATCTCATCGTCAAGATCGCCCGTCCGGGGGCTTTTAATGTGTAAAGACATAGGGGAATGCTGGGGAACATTTGCGGCCGAGGCAATCACTTACCTCGAAAGGTACATCTCACTCAGCCACGGTCTGGCAGGACCGACGGCGGTCAAATCCCAAAAAATTCAACCTTAATCCACCGACAGACGTTAGGATGGTAGGCTCCGATGGCTAAAAAACATGTTCTCATCCTTGGTGGTGGCTTCGCCGGCTTGGCGTGTGCCCAGAAGCTGACCGACGAACGCTTCCGGGTTACCTTGGTCGACCGCTGGAATCACCACCTCTTCCAACCCCTGCTCTATCAGGTGGCCACCGCGGGTTTGACCATGGCGGAGGTTGCGCAGCCGCTGCGGGGCATTTTGTCCGCGCAGAAAAACGTCACCACCCTGATGGATGAGGTGACCCGAATCAATTTGGATACCCGGCAAGTGCACCTCAAAGAACACGTGCTCGACTATGATTATCTGGTCATTGGGCTCGGGGCCAAGACGGGCTATTTCGGGCACGCTGAGTGGGAGAAGCACACCCACGGGCTCAAAAGCTTGAAGGACGCCATGCGGATCCGTCGTGAAGTGTTGCTGGCCTTCGAGCGGGCGGAATCAGCAGCCGACGCGGCCGAAACCGAACGGCTTTTAACCATGGTGGTGGTGGGAGGCGGGCCGACCGGCGTGGAAATGGCGGGATCGTTGGCCGAGTTGTCGCGAAGGGTGCTTAAAAATGACTTCCGCCGCATCGACCCCTCCTGCGCCAAGGTACACCTCGTCGAAGCCGGGCCGAAACTGCTGCCCATGTTCCCTGGCAGTCTGCCCGAGTATACCCTTGAGCGCCTGACCAGCATGGGCGTCCAAGTGCATCTGGACTCGCCGGTCAAGGAGGTCGGACCAGGCTTTGTACAAATGCCCCACGAGCGCATCACGTCCGATATCATCATCTGGGCCGCAGGTGTGGAGGCCAGTGAAGTGACGCGTACCTTGGCCGGCGTTCCACTCGATCGCAGTGGCCGTATTCAGGTGCTGCCGGATCTCAGCCTGCCAGGGCATCCTGAAGTTTTCGCGGCGGGTGATCTCGTGGCCCTAACCGACCCGAAAGGCGCCATCGTACCCGGGGTGTCTCCGGCCGCCATTCAAATGGGTCAATTCATCGCCAAGCTCGTCACCGCCGAAGCGGAAGCCGGCACCCGTCCCGCCTTCGTTTACTGGGATAAAGGCAGCATGGCGACCATCGGGCGCAAGGCCGCAGTGGTCAGCTTAGGCCGCCTGCAAATGCGAGGCTTCCCCGCTTGGATGATGTGGCTCTTTGTCCACCTCATTTTCCTCATGCACATGAGGAACCGCATCAACGTCTTCATTCACTGGGTGTGGTCCTACTTCACCTGGCAGCGCGGGGCGCGCATTATCCAGCCATGATGCCGGGTCGGGTCGAGGCACCCTGCGGCCTCTACTCTCCTTTTCCTTCGAAAGCACTTCGCTTGGCTTCCAATTCCTCCCACCGACGGTAAGCCGCGCGGATTTTGGCCTCAAGAGTGACCGATTCCGCCTCGATGGCGGGCAAGGCCGCAGGATTATTGCGGTAAAGCTCCGGATCCTGCAGCTGCGCGGCACAGCGAACCTGCTCGGCCTCCCATCGTTCGATCTGTCCGGGCAACTCCTCCAACTCCCGGCGTTCGCGGTTGAGAAACTTTTCCGCTCGCGCGCGGGGTTTGCTTTTCGGCTCTTCCGCCTTCGCAGGTGCGGGCGACGCGGAGGAAGGCACCGCCGCGCCACGGGCCGACCAGCGCTGCCAATCGCTGTAGCCTCCATTGACTTCGCTGATCGTTCCACCGCCCTCGAAGACCAGCAAGCTGGTCACCACCGCGTCAAGGAAGGCGCGGTCATGGGAAACGAGAAGCAAGGTTTGATCCCAGCTGACCAACAATTCCTCGAGCAACTCGAGCGTTTCGGCATCCAGATCATTGGTCGGCTCATCGAGCACCACGACATTGGCTGGCTGCAAAAAAAGACGGGCGAGCAGCAGCCGATTGCGTTCCCCGCCGGAGAGCAACCGGGCCGGCATGCGCACGCGGTCGGAACGAAAGAGAAAGTCTGCGAGGTAACCGTGGATATTGCGGTCGCGTCCTTGGAAATGGACCCACTGCGAGCTGCCAGCCACGTTCTCCGCTACCGTCTTGTCCAAGTTGATCTGATCTCGCAGCTGATCCAAATACACGACCTGCAAATTGGTCCCCGTGGTCACCTGACCGGACTGCGGGGCGAGCTGCCCGAGCAGCAATTTGAGCAGGGTCGTCTTGCCGCACCCGTTCGGACCCAAAATGCCGATCTTGTCGCCGCGGAAAATCTCGGTGGAAAAGTCGCGCACCAGCGGCTCGGACATCTCACCGTGCTGAAAAGATATGTTCTCCGCCCGCAAAACCCGCTGACCCGACATCGCGCCCGACTGGATTTCTATCTTGGCCGTACCCGAGCGCTCGCGACGGCGCGCCCGTTCGCGGCGCAGCTCAAGCAAAGCACGAACCCTGCCCTCGTTCCGCGTGCGTCGCGCCTTGACCCCCTGACGCAACCACGCTTCCTCCTGGGCCAGTTTCTTGTCGAAGGCTTTCCATTGGACGGATTCGGCTTCGAGCACCCCGGCTTTGCGTTGCAGGAACGTGTCATAGTCGCAGGCCCAACCGAAAAGCCGTCCGCGATCCAGCTCGACAATCCGGTTGGCCAGGCGCCGGAGAAAGGTCCGGTCATGCGTGACAAAAAGCAGGCTCATTGGGTGCCTGAGCAGAAAATCCTCCAGCCAGAGGATGGAACTGAGGTCCAGATGGTTCGTCGGCTCGTCGAGCAGCAGCAGATCCGGTTGTCCGGCCAGCGCCCGGGCCAGCAATACGCGGCGTTTCAGTCCGCCCGAAAGCGAGCCGAACGGCGCCTCGGCGGGCAGTTCCATTTCGGCCAGCAAATCCTCCAGCCGCACGTCGATCTCCCAATCCTCCTCGTGACGGGTCGGTGAAATCCCGCCCCGCACCACCGAGAACACCGTGCCCTCCACGCCCTTTGGAACTTCCTGATCCAAGCGGGTCATGACCGCTCCGGGCGCCCGGAGGACATCTCCCGCGCTGGCCCCCTCCTCGCCGGCGATGAGCCTGAGCAAGCTAGTTTTGCCGGAGCCGTTGCGCCCCAAGAGGGCTACCCTCTCACCCTTCTTGATCGAAAGGTCGGCTCCGTCGAGGAGGTAATCCCGCCCGTAGTGAAGAGAGACCGAGTTCAACTGCAACAGAGCCATGGGCGCGTCACCCTGCCTCAAAAAATCCCCGGCGCAACCCCAAAGTCAGCCATGAGTGCCTGAGATTGGCTCGAAACTGAGCCGGAATCATGCCGTCGAGTCATCGAGCCGCTCATCGGCGCGGGGTTGAACCGTGCAAAAGCCTGAGTCCCGGACCCACAAGGAAAGAGGGCGCCCAAGACAAACAGTATCGGAAGAAATGCGTTGCCCTTCGGAATCAGAAGGAAACCACCGCGTTCACGCCGAGAGCCAACGCGCTGGGGGTTCCGGGGTTGCCTCCGGGATTGACCAGCATTTGTGCGCCGGGCTGGATGATCAGGCCGGGCAAGACTTGGATGCCGTAGGAGAGCTCGACCGTCATTTCTTGGAGTTGCGGCAGCACCGGTGCGCCAGCGTTTTGTTGGGAGGACTGCTCGCTGCGGAGTTGGCTGCTGTAGGCGCCGTAAGCGAGGCCGAAGGCCACGAAGTCTTTCGGCCGGCATTCCGTCGGTCCGTAGGCGACGAGACCGGTGCGACCTTGACCCGTGCGCCCCATGTGGTGGCGGGATAGCCGAAAGCCCCGGGCGAGTTGTAAAAGATGGCGAAGGGAATGGCGTTGAAAGCCACCGAGGTCAAGCAGCGGAAAGCGGCGAATTCCTCGCCGTAGAGGCTGTCGATGGAAACGCGCCCGGCCCGCAAGCTGACCTTGTCATCGAAGAGCGATTGCGTGTAGTTCAGGTCGGTGAGGCGCGTCCGGGCGGGACGACGTCGGATGATTGGATGGGAAACACGTTGCCGACCACACCCTCCGAGAGTTGGTTGCCGAAGTTGACCGTAAGGGCAATGTGGAATTCCCCGCCGGGAAGACTGACCAGCTTTTCGGTGTCCAGCTTGAGGTCCGCGCAGAACATGCTGTAGGACGTGAAGCCCTGCTCCTTGCCTCCGTAGGGATTTCCGTAGGCATCCGAGATGAGCAGCAGCTTCGGCTTCACGCCGTGTTGCCATAACTTCGTGCGTTCGCCCATCCAGTCGCCGAGGAGGTAGTGCTGATCGAATTCAGCATCCTCTGTGAGGACGGCATCAGGCACCTCCGCGCGCAAGGTGGCGGCACACAAGGTCATGAGCACGACACACGCCCACCGACTACGTCTGCGGGCCGCAGGTCGAGTGCCCAAAGTCGTCGCGGCCAAGGTGCGGGGACGCCTCAGACGGCCTCAACGGGCTGGTAGACCGGCCACCATTCGGTGCAGCGCACGGCTTCAACTGGATTGTCGACCTTCTCACCGGCTACGCCTTGATCCAGCGCGGTGCGGACGACTTCCACCGCCACCACGCTGGACGTCGCGCGCAAATCCTCGTTGGAGGGAAGCAGCGAAGCGCCCGGCGCGTCGAGAGGTGCTTGATCGGCGACCGCCTTGGCAGCTGCGAAGATCATCTCGTCGGTGACCTTCTTGGCGCGGGACACAATAATCCCCATGCCGAGGCCCGGGTAGAGTGCCGCGTTGTTGGCTTGTCCGATCGTGAAGTTGATGCCTCCTTGGGTCACATTGTCGAAAGGAGCGCCTGTGGCCACGAGGGCTTTGCCGTTGGTCCACTCCAGCAGGTGAGCCGGGGTGGCTTCATGGAGGATGGTGGGATTGGAGAGCGGGAAGATGATCGGACGCTCAACGTTCGCAGCCATGCTGCGGACGATTGCCTCGGTGAACATGCTGGGCGTGGTCGAGGTGCCAATGAGGACGGTCGGTTTGACTTCGGCCACGGTGGTGGCGAGGTCGATGATGCCGCCTTTGGCCGATTCAATGGAAAGCAACTTGGCCATGTTGGGCCAACGGGTCTCGGCCGCCGCATTGGGTGAACTCGGGGTGCGTTTGTAGTTTTTCACCTCAGCAGCCGGACGGGCATAGGGGCGTTGGAAATCATACAAGCCGTCGGCCATGTCATCGGTAAGAAGCCCCGGCAGGTCGACGATCCAGATGTGCTTGCTCGCTTCGTCGGCGGAAATCCCGGCGGCGCGCATGATCTGGGCACGGACCTGATCGGCGATGCCGCAGCCCGCGGTGCCGCCCCCGAGCACGACGATGCGCTGGTCTTTCCAGTCAAGGCCGCTGCGCTTGACCGCGTTGAGCAGGCCGGAAACAACGATGGCGCCGGTGCCCTGGATGTCGTCGTTGAAGGTCGGAACGGAATCACGGTGGCGGTTGAGAATCCTCCGGGCGTTGCTCGACCCGAAGTCCTCCCAGTGCAGGTAGGCCTTGGGGAAAAGCTTGCGGGCCGCTTTCACGTAGGCGTCGACAAAGTCATCGTATGCCTGACCCGTGACCCGCGAGTGGCGGTAGCCGACATAGGAGGGATCGTTGAGCAGTTTCTCGTTGTTGGTGCCGACATCCAGAACGACGGGAATGACGCGATGAGGATCGACCCCGGCGGCCGCGGTGTAGACCGCGAGTTTGCCCACGGAAATATCGATGCCGTTGGAACCCCAGTCGCCGATACCCAGGATGGCTTCGGCGTCGCTGGCCACCAGCAGGTCGATATCATCTGCTCCGGCACCCCAGGCGGAGAGCCTCTCCTCGATACTTTCGGGTGCATCGATGCTGAGGAAAACGCCGCGCGGGCGGGTCATCACCTCGCTGTAATTCTCGATAGCTTCACCGACCACCGGGTCATAGACCACCGGCATGATTTCCATCATGTGCCGCTGGATGAGAGCATAGAAAATGGTCTCGTTCTCGTCGTGCAGTTGCCACATGAAGATGTGTTTGGCGAGGTCCGTGGGAGCCCTGTGATAGGCCGCGTAGGCCCGCTTGAGTTGGGGTTCCAGTTCGGTGGTCACGACGGGGGGCACCAAGCCGTCGATGCCAAGAGCCTTGCGCTCCGCGGCGGTGAAGGCGGTGCCTTTGTTGAGCGCGGGGTCGTGGAGGACCTCGTAACCGCGCAAGGTGGTCTGGATTTTGCGGGCATCGCCTTCTCTGATGAATGTGTTGGGTCGGGTAGACATGGAATTGGTCGTGTTGGTCTTGGTTGTTTGTTTAGTAAAACGGATTCAGGCCTTCGCCACGTAGGGCGAAACCATCTTGGCCGGGTCGACCACGCGGTTGAACTCGGCCTCGCTGACGAAGCCGAGTTTGAGGGCGGCTTCTTTGAGGGTGAGATCGTGGTCCATCGCGTAGTGCGCGATCTGCGAGGACTTGTCATAGCCGATGACCGGCGACAGCGCGGTGACCAGCATAAGAGAGCGATCGACGTATTCCGCGATCTTTTTGAGGTTCGGCTCGGTCCCTTCGACGAGGAATTTGCGGAAATTCGTGCAGCCATCGGTCAGCAAGGTGATGGAATGGGTCAGGTTGAAAATGATGAGCGGTTTGTAAACGTTCATCTCCAGATAGCCCCCCGCCCCGCCCATGCCGACTGCGACGTCATTGGCCATCACTTGGGCGGACAACATGGTAAGCGCTTCGGCCTGTGTCGGGTTGACCTTGCCGGGCATAATCGAGGAACCGGGTTCGTTGGCCGGAATGATCAGCTCCGCGAAACCGGCGCGCGGGCCGCAGGACATGAGACGAATGTCGTTGCCGATCTTGTAAAGCGTCACCGCCAGCGTCCGCAGGGTCCCGGAGAGCTGCACCAAAGCATCGTGTGAACCTTGGACCGTGAACTTGTTCGGGGCGGTCACGAACGGGAGTCCGGTCAGCTTGGCAATCTGCGCGGCAGCGGCCTCGGCGAAGCCCGGGGCGGAATTAATGCCGGTACCCACCGCCGTGCCACCCAAGGCCAGACGGTAAACCCCTTTGAGCGCATCCTCGATTCGCTCCAGGTCATCACCAAGTGCATCCACGTAGCCCGACCACTCCTGACCGAGGGTCAACGGTGTCGCGTCTTGCATGTGGGTGCGGCCGATTTTGATGATGTCCTTCCAGGCCGCCGCCTTGGCCGCCATGGCGTCGCGCAAGGCGCTGACCGCGGGCATGAGCCGGCTCTTCACGTTGACCGCGGCCGCGATATACATGGCCGAGGGAAAAGAGTCGTTGGACGACTGCGCCATGTTGACGTCGTCGTTCGGATGCACCGGCGCCTTGCTGCCGAGCGGTGTCCCCGCGAGTTGGCAGCAGCGGTTCGACAAGACCTCGTTGACGTTCATGTTGAACTGCGTGCCGCTGCCCGTCATCCAGACGTGGAGCGGAAACATGTCCTGGTGCTGGCCTGCGATGATCTCGTCGCAGACCTTGACGATCAGGTTGAATTGCTCGTCCTTGAGGCGGCCGCCCTTGTGGTTGGCG
>CAIZMQ010000150.1 GCA_903934135.1 uncultured Verrucomicrobiota bacterium | reverse complement strand
GGCCAGCATGGTCATGGCAGCCAGGACGTTGCCCTGCAACCTAGCGGACTTGGCTTCGATTTTGAAATCATTGGCCAGCGCACCGACGAGGACGTTGTTCATGTTCCAGTTCACCCCATCGAGAGTGAGGTCCCCGCTGGCATAGCTTCCCTTAGTTGCGTTCTCGAAATCTGTGACATAATTGACCGTGACCGGCACCTGCGCTTCGGCCGGGCCGTAGTTGATCGTGTCATCCGGCGTGAAAACCACGGTGCGGGCGGCGATACCGAAGGGCGGCGTGAAGGAGGGTTCTTGGAAAGCGAACGAACCGGGGACGCTAGCCGCGCCGCCAGTCAGTGTGACGACGGAGAGCGGTTGCCCGAGGCGGATGGCCGTTGCCACCGGCAACGCGGTGATGACGGGCGGCGCCTGCTCCACCTCGAGAACCAGGGTGCCGGTGCCCGCACCGGCGGCGTTGAGGGCGAGCAGGCGGACGGTGAACGTGCCGGCCGTTTGCGGGGTCCCGCTGATCAGCCCACCCGGGCTGCAAATCAGGCCGGGCGGCAGATCCTCGGCTTCGAAGAAGGCGGGGTTGCCCGTGGCGGCCAGCTGCAACTGGAAGACTTGGCCGAGGGCGGCGGACGCGGTGTCGGCACTGGTCAGCTCGGGCTTGTCGCCGGGCGGCTGGACCGACCAATCGAGGCGCAAATCGTCGATGGCCAGACCATGGTCGTTGCCGTCGTGATTGAGGTCGTTCCAGCGGAAGGTGATCCAAGCTCCGGGGGCGAGGAGGAGATCCAGACCGGAGGTGACCGCCACCCGGTTGGCCGAATCGTTGCCGTCGAGCAGACCGGATGTGGCATTGTTGACCGGCGAGGTGAAATCCAGTGATGGCAGCAAGGTCCATGCGTTGTCGTTTCCCGCGGTAAGGTCGGACGCGGCGGAGCCGATCTGATATGACATGCTGACGGTCTGCGCTGCGCTGGTTGTGCCCCCGGAGCGCCACTGCTCGCCGGTGTATAACAAAGATGTGAAAGAGAGCAACCCGCCCGTGTCGTTGCGGAAGGACGCACCCCAGGCAAGCGCCCCGCTTCCGCCGGAACCCACGGAGCCGAGGGCGCGGTCCGTGCTGCCGGTCGTGCCGAAGCTGTAGAGTCCGCCCGTCGAGGATCCGCCATCGCTCGAAATGATCGTCGTGGTGTTGGTCGCACTGCGCTGCGCATACCATCCGGACAGCGTGGAATCGTCGGTCCAACTGGTCGTGCCCGACGATGGCAGGCGGTTGAAGTCCTCCAGATAATAGCCGGCACCGCTGATCGAGGTGGAGGTGCTGACGCCCGTCGAGACACCCTGCGCGTCGAGCACGAGGAGCGAGGCGGCGCCGCTTTCGTAGTTGGCGGCCACCCCGATGAGGCTGACCTCCTGGTCGCCGTCGACCACGGCATCGGACGCGATGGCCACGGGGAACTCGGCCAAAGTTTGTCCGGGCTCGATGGTCACGTCCGCGGGAATGGTGATGTCCGCGGCCGCCGCGCCGATTTTGACCAGTCGCACGGTGACCGGTTGGGCGATGGCCACGGCGATGCGCACGCGGCCGGTCGCGCTCTGACCCTCGGCCACCGCGGACGGCGTGACCGTCATGGTGAGGGCCGGCAATTCGGAGAGCACACCGAAGACCTGCGCGACCAATTCCGGGCGGTCGACGAAGGGATTCCGGTTGCGCTGGTATTGGGTGTAGATCAGATGGTTGCGTCGGCGCTCGGCTTCGCTGACCGGATCCTCGAGGTGCTACTGCAGGAGGGTCGAGAGGTAGGCGAAGGTGCCGGTGGATGCATCGGGTTCGTCCGCAAGCCGCAGGTCGAGCGTCTCCGCATCACGTCCGTCATAGCGCACCGCCATGTAAAACATGGCCCGCGCGATGTCGCCCTTTTCCTCCGGACGCGGCGTCCAGATACCGCCCTGCCCGTTGTTGTAATCGTAAAGGCACTCCAGACAATTGGGCGGCGTGCGCGCCGGATCCACGGGGTGGAAAGGATCGGCTTGGTCGTAAAGGCGGTTGCTGCGGGAGGAGTTCACCGAGCTACGGATCGGCCGGAGATTGAAAAGATCGGAGGTGTCGGCCCCCGTTCCCCCGACGCCGAGGGACTGGGGCCAAAGGTGCTCGCGCGCCCAGGAATTCTCCGTGATCGAGGTATTGCCGTTCCCCGCGGTGTCCCAGGCCGGCACGCTGCCGTTGCTGTAGATGAGCCGGACGTTGACCGGGTTGGCCGGATCCTGATCGAGGACTTTCAGTGCGTCCCACGCGTCGGTCCAAGTCGCGGTGTAAGGAATGACCGTGTGGTTGCGGATGATGCTGTGCAACGCGACCTTCAAGGCCGGTCCAGAAAGTCCCTCGGCCGCCGCGTAGTATCCCTGCGGCGGGGTGTATTGCGCGCGGCCCCAGGCCTGAAGTGCAATGAGCAGAATAAAAATTATGCGGGCGAAAACCACGGAATGCTTTGAGGTGAATAGACTTACTTTGAAAATAGCCGCTTTCCAGCTCCAAGCAAGGACGCCTACCCATCCCCCGCTTGGCCTTTAACTTAGCCCTATCCAGAAGGCGCGGATGGACAGGCAGGTCACCCAGCCCCGCCGCGGCGGAAGACAAAGTATCTTGCCCGAGAAAAGGCGCCTTCGGCCCGAGGCGAGCCGATTGAGCGTTGAGCGAACAACGAGTCCGCTTGCAGACCGCTCACAGCCAACTGAGAACTGCGATCACCGTCTGTTCCCTTTGTTGATTCCCCCGCTCGCAATCATCTCGCCTGCGGTGGCCTGCGGCCATTTGCCCCGAGCACCCGCGCGCTGTATTCTTCTCTGTTCAACCCTCCGCCGCTCCCCACTTCTGGTGCTGCTCTCGTCCGCACTCTCCCCTCCCGCTGAACCACTGAACACCGTCCGCCGCGGCGGACTTGCATTCCTTCAACCCCGCCGTGCTCTCCGTAGTTTAGTCGCCGCGGAGTCCCTCCGTGACAGCTATATCCTGGCCTACGGCTGGAGGATGGAGTCGATGCGAAGGAAGAGACTGGTATTTGTGCCGCGTTCGATGCTGAAGATCTGACGCGCGGTGCCACTCGGCACGCTCAATTGATCAGGCGCATTGGTTTTGGTCACCCCATTGGTGGTCCAAGGAACATTCTTCAGGTTGGCGGTGGCCTGTCCGAAAACCGTGAGGTTCGGGTCATTGGTCCGGACGATCGCGATGATCGAGAGGTTGTTGCTCGTCAGGGCCGTCTGCGACGGGACGCCGTCGGTCGCGGTAGGACTGGTCGCACCGCCGATGGCGTAAAGGCCCACCGTGGTCGAGTTAGTCGGAGCGCCTTGGGCCCATGTGGTGAAGCCACTGGTGGCGGATGCGACCGTGCCGGTCACCGCGATGTTTTGCGAAGTGGCTCCGGTGCTGGTCAACGTGACTTGGCCTGCGGGATTGCCGACGGGTGCGGTGGCGGCGATACGCACGTAAACCGGGGTGGAGGCCACCGTCCCACTGACCTGCGGCAGCGTGAGCGACGAAGAGAAGGCACTGTTGTCCAGCGACACCTCATAGTCGGTAGGGGCAGTCACCGTAATATTGCCGGTTAGGTTCGCCCCAGAGGCACTGAAGGACTGTGCGGCCGACGGACTTCCTGTCGTAGTGGCAAAGCTGGTCAGGCTGCCGGTCACGCCAATCTCGGGGAAACTGAACGGCGTGGTAGCCACCCGCACATCAGTCATGCCGATCAGGCGGGAGGAACCGGTGTTGTTGGAGCCGCGGTCCGACCACCATGAGACGACGATATTGCCGCCGTTGGTGATGTTCAGGCCGGTGATCTCGGCGGATTTGAATTCGTTGGATCCGGCACCGGTCGAGTAGGCTAGCGACGCATTGGTCTCACCATTGACAACGACCGTCCAAGCCGGGAAACGGGTGTTGTTAGTGAGGTTAACTTCACCCATGTAAGAAACGAACAGATTGGTCAGAGTCCCTCCCGTATTGTTCACGAGAGTGAGCGTGTTCGAAAGAATCCCTGTGGAGCTGGTGTGAAGGTAGCCGACAACACCAGGGACGTTGGTCCGGCCGTAGAAGCCCGCCGAAACCGAGTTGCTCGCATTCCAATCCCCGGCATAAGAGTTGACGTTGCTGGTCGAGAGGCATCGCCAACCGACCGGGAACAGCGTGTTGGTTTGGCCGTTGAAACTCTGGGTGTAGGCTCCGCCGAAGGTCGGATTGGGCGCTAGCGTGTCGAAGGTCGTACCGGAGCTGTAGTTCGTCCCTTGCGAGTTGATAGCGAAAGAACGGACCGTGTAAGCCGTGGTAGCCAGCAACCCAGAGATCGTATTGGTGAAGCCCGAGACACTTAGCGAACCGTTGGTGATCGCTGTCGTGTTCAAGCCGCCGATAACCGGGTTCGTGTTCAAAAGGTTTTGGGAGTAAACAAACCCGCAGGCGGTGAGAGCCGAACTCCCTTCGTCGATCACCGCAGAGGAGACCTCCGCTTGGTCTTGGGTAAGAGCGAATGGGTTCAATGTGACGCTGGCCACAGCGGGTGGCTGCGGGATAGCCCCGATAGTTACTGCAAACTCTCCAATCCCGATTTGACGGGATGATCCAGAGCCGGCGCCCCGCTCGGAAGTCCAGACAATCTGGAATGTGCCGTTGGCCGGGATGGAAAGACCAGTCACGCCGGTCGATTTGGCCTCATTCACTCCGCCTGCCGTGCTGTAAGACAGCGCTGGCACGGCAACTCCACCGACCGTGACTGCGTAGCTCGGGGTTCGTCCCTCACCCGCTCTCGCCACCTCGCCCATGTAGCTGATGGTTAGCGCGGTGATTTCCGAACCGGTTTCGTTTTTCAGATTAAGAATCTGCTGCAGCGTGCCACTCGAGCCGGTGTGCTGATAGCCGAAGACACTGGAGTTGCCGAGGCTTCCGGCGCTGGTGCCGGCTCCCCAGTCGCCAAGGTAGGTCGTCACCGGACCGACGAGCAGCCAGCCGAGGGGCAAAGACGCCTGGTTGGTGAAGCCGAGAAAATTCTGCGTGTAACCACCGGAAGGGAGCGAGGCAAACGGGAGATCGACGTTCAGAACGGTGATGGTGCCAGGTGCTCCCCCGAAGCCTGCAGCCGATGGAGTCACGGTGACGTTGGTGTTGCTGTCGATGGTGCTGTCGAGAGGGGCGGAAATGTTGAAAAAGGAATTGGTAGTCCCTTGAAAAATGGTGACCGGCGTTTCAACCGTGAGGTCATTGGTGCTGGAGCTGGTCAATTCTACCGTGATGTCTTCGGTCGCTTCGACGTTCACTCTGAGTTCCCCGGTAGCGTCGGCTCCCTCGTTGATCGAAGCTGGCAGGACAACGGCGACCGTGGGGGCCGCAAAGGAGTCTGTGCTTGTGGCAACTCCACCCGGGGTCGTTACGGAGACGGGGCCCGCTGTCGCCCCAACTGGGACCGTGGCGCTGATTTGAACGTCGCTGTCGACACTGAAAATTGAAGTCGTGCCGTTGAAGGCCACAGAGGTCGCGCCGAGAAAGTTCGTCCCGCTGATGGTCACCAATGTGCCAGCCGCCCCGCTAAGCGGAGTGAAGGAAGCGATGGAAGGGATATTGGTTGCGTTTGAACTTGGTGTGACCTGTGACCAGCTGGTGCCGACCAAGATTGAACCCGCCCGCACGAGGGGCATCGAGTTCGATGAGCCTTGACGGAGCGCGACGGCGTTGATGCCGTTGGTGTTGTCGGCCCCGACGTTGTTCGTGATCAACGCCGCAGGCTCGGTCGCATTGCCGAGCACCGGATCCACCCATAAACTTACCACATCGTTTGACAGCCCGGGAATCCGCTCCATTTTGGCAACAACCAGATAAGTCGTATTGAAGGCCCGGACGTTTGTCTCGTAGGTCATTTGGCCGCTGGTGCTCGTGTTCCTGCTGATACCGAAACTGTAACCCGATGCATTTGTACGGGCGAAAATACGGCCGTAATATCCGCCGCCAGTAGTATTCGTGTCATAGAGCGCGTAGAAATAGTCACCGGTGCGCGCCGAACTGATATTCGCGGTGAATGAGGTGTAGATACTTCCGGCGGTGTTGGCGGTGGTAAGGAGCTGGTAGGCATCTTCGCCACTTGTGTTCACGGTCACGGCGTTGCCAATCCCTGAGGAAGGGAGGTTCGGGTACGTCAGGCCGGGCGCTGCCGCTTGCATGGGGTTGACGCCGGCCCCGCTAAAAGCAGTCCACCCGTTAATGGTCAGAGGGCCCGTGAATTCGAAGTTTTGAGTAAGCAGCACTTGCGCGCTTGCAGGACTGACTACCGAGGCGCAAACCAACACACACATGAACAGACTGTGTCGAGTGAGGCGACCAAGGAAAATGGTAGGATGGAAATTTTGCATGGGAATTTTATAGCTAAAGTAACCGAGCAACAATTGAACTAACACATGTGCCAATCTGCTTCGGCAGAGGGCAGGCCGCAACAGATAATTCGTTGTGTGGCGATATTGTCGCATCGCCGTCTGAAGAGTCGAGAATGAGACCAGGCTCCCTCCTCTCAGTCCCTGGATGCCTTACTTTGAAAGCCCGGTTGCGGTCCCCTCGGACGGGACAACGGGTTTGGGCGGAGCAGCCGGCTTTTCCAGCGCCTGGAGCTGCTTTTGCAAATCCTTCCGGATGGCATCGGCGTTGGGGATGTTATTGGGTCCGCGTTGCATGGCCTCAAGATCGGCAAGGGCAGTTTTGACACAGGCCACGCTGTTTTTGCGGATTGCCTCGGCCTGTTTCTGGGTCGCCGCAGCCGAGAACGGAGCAAGGGCGGAGGCCGGCACTGGCTCCCCAGGGGCCAGCGCTACGAATCCCCCGGCAACAACCCGGATGTCCGGTTTGCCGCGGTTGTCGGGGGCAACGAGCAGATACCCGCTCCCGGCTTGGGTGAAGTCGAAACCAGTAGAGGTTTGAAACGGTGGCCCACCCTAGGGGCTCGCAACGCTTGCACGGATGAGGACTTCCTTGGCGGGCACCAGCAATTCTTGCCCTGTGGCCGCCGCAACGGTGGCAGCCTCTCTTTGTTTGGTCGGTGGAAACGACGGACTGACGTTTCGGCAAAAAAAATCAAAACATGCATCGTCCGCGTAAGCGGGGTCGTGTCATCGGCAAAGAGCTTGCTCTGCCACTTGCCACCGGCACCTTGCCAAGCCACCAAAATGTAGGCGCGCTTCGGCCTTGAGGCTCAGCGCTCCGTTGGCCACCGGCTTGTCGCCCAGAAGGAACTGGTAAGTCCCCTGGAAACTCATCATTACCTCAAGGCACTGTGGGCGGCGTGGTGGCGGAACGCGCCGCCGCTTCAGCCTCTTTCTTTAGCTCCGCGAGTTTGTTTTCCGCATCGCGCTTGTGTTGCAGGAGGGTGGCGTTGGTGCTGTTTCCCGCGGCGGCCTGCCGGGCCTTGATCATATTTAGAATCGACTGCTGGTGGTCCATTTCCATCCGGGCTTGGGTAATTTTCGCCTGTTT
>CAIZMQ010000149.1 GCA_903934135.1 uncultured Verrucomicrobiota bacterium | reverse complement strand
GGCAGCGATGGCCGCAGGCGGTGCGATTTCCAATTTCTCCGCGCGATTCGTGCCAACGCGCACGGATGGTTGGTATCGTTTCACCCGCAAAATCCGCTGGGGACTAATCTCAATCGGCGTGGTGGCCATGTTTGTCCCCGTGGTGATGTATTTCAACAAAGTCACGATTTCAGACCAAGGGTTCACGGAGAACGTAGGCTTCTTCGGCGAGAAAGTGCACCGAGTGGCATTCAACGATTTGGAGCGGGTGGAATTCGTTGCTGAAACCAGCGGCATCGGCCGCAGTCGCAAGACCAATTACTATTTTATCTGCTTCGGGAAAGACGGCACATCGAACAAAGTGCCTGTCAGTGGCAGTTGTATGCAGGCGGCGCTGCCTGAGATTGTGCAGGGCCTCAAGGCCTCGTATGTGCCGATCATCGACGAGGTGCCGGCGGAATAATACAGGGCGGTAGTGCTCTGCTTTTAATTTACGGCAGTTACAAACCGTTGCTACAGGCAGATTTTTTTTTCTCCAACGGATTGAAATCCGCCGCGTGATAGGAACTGCGCACCAGCGGCCCGCTGGCCACATGGGTGAAGCCTTTTTTGCGGGCGATCTCGCCGTAGAGATCAAAAACCTCCGGACGGATGTATTCGACGACCGGCAAATGCTGCGGGGTGGGTCGAAGGTATTGGCCCATGGTCAACACCTCGACTCCGTGCTCGCGGAGGTCGTCCATCGCCTGGAAGATTTCCGTCTCCGTTTCGCCGAGACCGAGCATGAGACCGCTTTTGGTTACGGATTCCGGCCGCAGTTCTTTGGCGCGGCGGAGGAACTCGAGGGAGAGTTGGTATTTGGCCCGCGATCGGACGACCGGGGTGAGGCGTTCGACCGTTTCGAGGTTGTGATTGAAGATGTGCGGCGCTGCCGCCAGCACGGTGCGCAAGGAGTCGTCCTTGCCGTTGAAGTCGGGGACGAGGACTTCGATGACGATGGCCGCGTCGCGCTCGCGGATCGCTTCGATGGTCTGCGCGAAGTGAAGCGCCCCGCCATCGGCCATATCGTCGCGGGCCACCGCGGTGATGACCACGTGTTTGAGTTTCATCCGCATGACCGCTTCGGCTACACGCTGCGGTTCGTCATGCTCGAGCGCGAAAGGTTTGGCCGTGGACACCGCGCAGAACCCGCAGGCGCGGGTGCAGCGGTCGCCGGCGATCATAAAAGTGGCCGTGCCCTGACTCCAACATTCCCAGCGGTTCGGGCATTGCGCGCTTTCGCAGACGGTGTGCAGACGGAGGTCGGAGACCAGCGCCTTGGTCGAGAAAAAGACCGGGTTGGAAGGCAGGCGTACCTTGATCCAATCCGGCTTTTTGGCCAGATGGAGGGAGGGGTCGATTTTGACGCGCGACATGGGAGGTGAATTTACACTGAGAGAACGCTGGCGGAAGGGGAAAAGTTGCCACATACCCCAAGCTCAGCTATCGAAAATTCCCTATGGCGCGCGGACGATCTACGACAAAACTGGGGCGGACTGCGGTCAAAGTGGCAAGAGGTGGCGGGAAAAAGGTTGTGCTCTTGTCCGGCGGCAACCCGCAGATCCCGAAAGGTGACGGTGGACAGTCGGTGCGGGCTTACCTCGACGCGATGCCGGGCTGGAAGCGCAGCATCGGCGAACGTCTCGACGCGCTCATCGTGCGAACGGTGCCGGGGGTGGTCAAAGGGGTGCGGTGGAATTCGCCGTTTTATGGGGTCGAGGGAAAGGGATGGTTTCTCAGCGTCCATTGCTTGAACAAATACGTGAAGGTGACGTTTTTTGCCGGCACGGCGCTGCGACCGATACCGTCCGGAGGGACACCGAAGAGCAAGGAGGTGCGGTGGATTGATGTTTATGAGGATGAGCCGTTCGATGAGGCGCAGATGGCGGAATGGGTCAGGCAGGCCGCAGTTTTGCCGGGGTGGGTGCCGTAGGGGGTGATCCGCAGTCGTGGTGCGCGTGGGAAAAGTGGCACGGGCATCTTGCCCGTGATGACCAGACATCATCGGCAGGATACCGATGCCACTTCAGAGAACATCTTGCCGGTGGGCGTGCGGTCGTCGGAGGAAAAAATACCGATACCAAGGTACCCCTTGCTTGATCTTACTCCGAGCGCAGGGCCGTCGCCGGCTGGATGCGCGCGGCGCGGGTAGCGGGGAGGAGGCCGGCGAGGGCCGCGGCGGCGATGATCCAAACTGGTGTCCAGGCCATGAGGTCCCACGGATAGCGCAGCTGCACGGTCCAGCCGAAGAAGGCGAGGTTGATGACCCATGTCAGCACCATGGCGAGGCAGGCGCCGGCGGCGAGGCCGATGAGGCTGGCCAAGAGGCCGATCAGGGCGGACTCCGCGACGAAGGCACGTCGGACTTGGCCGGAGGATCCGCCGATGGCGCGCATGATGCCGATCTCGCGCTCACGTTCGGTCACGAGGGTGGTCAGCGTAAGGGACACGCCGAGCACGGCGACAATCACGGAGATCGTGCGCAGCACGTAGGTCACGGCGAAGGTTTGGTCGAAGATTTCGAAGATGCGCTGGCGCAGGGAGGCGTTGGAATAGACGGCGTATTCGGTCTCGCCTCCGAATCGCTCACGGAGTTCGCTGCCGAGGGCGTCGGCCTGCGCGGGATCGTGGAGATGGACGCCCGTGGTGTGGGCGCCGGGAGCGGGCCAGTGGGTGCTGTAATTGGCGCGGTCCATGAGGATGACACCTTGGTCGCGGGTGTAGTCGAGGTAGACGCCGGCGATGCTGAAGGTTTGCGGTCCGGCGGGGGCGGCGAGTTCGATCGCGTCGCCTTCGGCCACTTGGTGGCGGCGGGCGAAGCTTTCTGAGACGGCGACATACCCGGGCGTGCGCAGGAGTTGTGCTTTGCCATCGCTGCCGCCGCCGGTGAATTCGAGTTCGCCGCGCACGCGGCCGCGGATGAT
>CAIZMQ010000148.1 GCA_903934135.1 uncultured Verrucomicrobiota bacterium | reverse complement strand
CCAGGTAGGGCGCGGCGTCCCCGACGCGCCGGGTGCATGCCCGCCACCCGCGGCGGGTCCGGAGGCCCCGCCCTACCTGGGATGTCGTAGACCGCCGCTCCAACCTCGACGTAAAGGCGTGCCGCAAAGAAGCTCTTCCCTTATGCCTGCGCTGGAACAGAAGCTGAAAGAAGTCTTCGGCTACGACACCTTCCGTCCGCACCAGCGGGAGATCGCCGAGTCATTCCTCGCCGGGCGCGACACGCTGGCCATTTTACCCACCGGGGCGGGGAAGAGCTTGTGTTACCAGCTGCCTGCTTTGGTGCGGGACGGACTGACCGTGGTGGTTTCGCCGCTCATCGCCTTGATGAAGGATCAGGTCGACCAGTTGACGGCCAGCGGGGTGGCGGCGACCTTTTTGAATTCGACCCTCGATTCGGCCGAGGCCCGCAAGCGTTTTGCCAAGTTGTATGCCGGCGAATACCGGCTCCTTTATCTCGCGCCGGAGCGGCTTATGCTGCCGGAATTTTTGCCCAAGCTCGCGGAGTGGGGGATGAAGGCCCTCGCGGTCGATGAGGCTCATTGCATCAGCGAGTGGGGTCACGACTTTCGTCCGGAATACCGGCGACTGCGCGAGGTGCGCGAACGTTTCCCCGGACTGCCGCTCCTCGCTCTCACCGCCACGGCCACCCCGCGGGTGCAGGAGGACATCCGCACGCAGCTGGAATTGCGGGACCCGGAAATTTTCCTCGCGAGCTTCAATCGTCCGAACCTGAATTATCGCGTCATCCCGAAATCCAAGGCCGCGGCGCAAGTGGTGCAATTCGTGCGGGAGCGGTCCGATGAGGCGGGGATTGTTTACGCGCAGTCGCGGCGGATGGCGGAGTCGCTGGCCGCGGCGCTCTGCGAGGCGGGGATCAAAGCGGCGCCTTACCACGCGGGGCTCGAGGCGGAGGAACGGTCGCGCAACCAAGAAAAGTTTCTGCGCGACGACTTACAGGTCATTTGCGCCACCATCGCCTTCGGCATGGGGATCAACAAACCGAACGTGCGCTACGTGATCCATGCCGACCTGCCGAAGAACGTCGAAAGCTACTATCAGGAAACCGGACGCGCGGGGCGCGACGGGTTGCCGTCCGACTGTCTGCTCCTCTACTCGCGGGGCGATGTGGTGAAGTATCTGCGGTTTTTCGAGGAGATCACCGATTTGCAGGCCCGGCGGGAGGCGCGGGTCCAGTTGGAGAAGATGACACATTTCGCGGAGGATGAGCGCTGCCGGCGGGTTTCCTTGCTGGGATACTTCGGGGAGGACTGGACCGAGGAAAATTGCGGCGCGTGCGACCAATGCCTCGCCCCGCGGGAAAAATGGGACGCCACGATGGATGTGCAAAAGCTGCTCAGCTGCGTGTTGCGGTTGCGGCAGAAGAGCGGTTTCAGCACGGGGCTGCAGTATGCGGTCGAGGTGCTGACCGGCGGCAAATCGGAAAAGATCCTGCGTTGGGGGCATGAGACGGTCAGCACTTACGGCGTCGGACAAGAACATCCGCGGGCTTATTGGGTGGACCTCGGACGGCAATTGTTGCGGCTCGGATTGCTCGAGGCCTCGGAGGATAAATTTGCCACGGTCAGCGTGACGGAGCGCGGGGTCGAGGTGCTGCGGGCGCGGGAGAAGGTCGCGCTGACCCGTCCGATGGTGAAACCGCGTGAGGATACGGCGGGGCCGAAGAAGCGCCGGGCGCGGTCCGGCGAGGTGGCGTGCGACGAGGGACTTTTCGAGGTGTTGCGCAAGCTGCGAGCCGAACTGGCGCGGTCGCGCAATGTGCCGCCTTATGTCGTCTTTTCCGACGCCACGTTGCGTCATATGGCGCGGGCGTATCCGCGGGACGAGATGGCGCTGCTGCAAATACCCGGGGTGGGGGAGCGGAAGTTGTCCGATTACGGACAGGTGTTCCTTGCCGCGATTGGGGGATGGTTGTCGACCAAACCGCGGCAGCAATTTGCGGGGGGATGATTTGCAGTGCAGAGGTTGCAGTGATCACAGGAAAGGGAAAATTCCGCCCCCGCGGCGTTTTTCTTCTTCTCGACACTCCTAGACAGATCTGGTTTTTGAACGCTCATGTCGAACGATGTCGGTCAGTTGCTTTTGGTCGGAGTGCCGGGCGCGGAGTTGGACGTGGAGACGGCGGCCATGTTGCGCCGGGTGCAGCCGGGCGGGTTTATTCTCTTCGGACGCAACATCCAGTCGCCGGAACAGTTGAGGAAGTTGATCGACGATCTGCGCGATCTTTCGGCGGTCGAACCAATCATCACCATCGACCAGGAGGGCGGCCGCGTCTCGCGGTTGCGTTTGATCGGCGAGGAGCCGCCCAATGCGCAGCAGCTGCGCGACCGGGGGAACCCGGAATTGGTGCGGTGGCACGGGGAGTTGACCGCGAAACTCCTGCGGCTTTTCGGATTCAATCTCGATCTTTGTCCGGTGCTCGATCTTTCCTTCGATGACGAGGCGGACAACTCGCTGCGCGGGCGTTGCTACGGCCGGACGGTCGAGCAGGTCATCGCCTTGGCCGGTGAATTCAACACCGCCCTACGGGCCGGCGGCATTCTGAGTTGCGGCAAGCACTTTCCCGGTTACGCCGCGGCGGTGGAAGATCCGCACCATTCGTTCCCGGTCATCGAGCGCTCGCGGGCCGAGATGGAGGCGAACGAGCTGGCCGTGTTCCGTCATTTCGCCCGGCTGGTCGACAGCATGATGATCGGTCACATCCACTACGGTTCTCTCGATCCGGAGATGCGTCCGGCTTCGCTTTCGCCGGTCATGATCAACGGTCTGCTGCGGCACGAGATGGGATTCGACGGATTGGTCATGACCGACGACTTGGATATGGGGGCGATTATCGACACGACCTCATTCGAGGACATGCTGGCGCTCGGATTGGCCGCGGGGAACGACTTGCTCATGATTTGTCACCGGGTGGAGCTGCTCGAGCAGGCGCGGGTCGTGCTTGAGACGCAGCCGACGGACCTGCTGGCGGCTTCGCTCGGGCGGGTGGCGGTCTTCAAAAAAAAGATGGCGCCGCCTGCGGATTTTTCGCCTGCGGCGTTTGAGGCGATCAACCGTGACATCTGGGATTTGCGGGTGGCCACGCTGGGCGAGGAAAAAGCGCGCGAGAAAAGCTTGGAAGACGGGAAACGCTCGCCGGTGGAGCTTTATTAAAAGGGCGAACGGTGAAAGTTGAGATGATAGAAACCGCAGCGCTCCCGTTGGTCGACTGGGTGGTGCTCGGTCTTTACTTTGCCGCCATGCTCGGTGTGGGCTGGTATTTTTACCGCTCGGGGCGGAGTTCGACCGCGGCGGGATTTACCAAGGCGGACGGCGCGATGCCGGGTTGGGTGGTCGGGCTGTCTATTTTGGCGACCTATGTGAGCAGTATCAGTTTTCTCGCCTTGCCCGGACGCGCCTTTGCGGGGAATTGGAATGCTTTTGTCTTCAGTCTGTCTCTGCCCATCGCGCTGTGGGTCGCGGCGCGGTGGTTCGTGCCGTATTACCGCGCGACGGGCGAGGTCTCGGCTTACAGCCATCTCGAGACGCGGTTCGGGCCGTGGGCGCGGGTTTATGCGGGGGTCTGCTATTTGCTCACACAGTTGGCGCGGATGGGATCGGTCATGTTTTTGATGGCTCTGCCGATGCACCTGCTGCTCGGCTGGGAGATGCACTGGATCATCCTGCTCACGGGGGTGTCGGTCATTGTTTACACGATGCTCGGCGGGATTGTCGCCGTGATGTGGAGCGATGCGGTGCAGGCCATCATTCTCATAGCCGGCGCGCTTTTGTGCCTCCTGCTTCTCGTGGCCGGTTTGCCGGACGGCGCGGTCGCCGGTTGGGACTATGCGGTGGCCCACGACAAATTTTCGCTCGGCAGTTTCGGGGCGTCGTTGGGCGAGTCGACATTCTGGGTCGTGCTGGCCTACGGGATCGTCATCAACCTGCAGAATTTCGGCATCGATCAGAATTACGTGCAGCGCTATGTGGCGGCGCGGTCGGAAACCGCGGCGCGGCGCAGCCTGTGGGTCGGCGGAATGCTTTACCTTCCCGTGTCGGCTGTCTTTTTCCTGATCGGAACGGGGCTCTTTGTTTTCTACGGAACACAGCCGGACCTTTTGCCCGCCGCATTGCAGGGGGCGGATCAGGCGGACCGCATCCTTCCGTATTTCATCGTCACCCAGTTGCCGCCCGGGGCCAAGGGATTGCTCCTCGCGGCGATTTTTTCCGCGGCGATGAGCACGATTTCGACCAGCCTGAATTCTTCGGCCACACTTTTGTTGACCGATTGGTATCAAAGATTTTTCCGGCCGGAGGCCGGTGAGCGCGAGTCGATGCGCGTGCTGCACGGGGCGTCGCTGGTCTGGGGCGCGCTGGGCACGGGCGTGGCGCTGGCCATGATCGGGGTCAAAGCGGCGCTCGATGCCTGGTGGACGCTTTCCGGGATTTTTGCCGGCGGGATGCTGGGGCTGTTTTTGCTCGGGCTCATCTCGCGGCGGGCGGGGAATCCGGCGGCGGTCACTGCTGTGCTGGCCGGGGTCTTGGTTATCCTCTGGATGACCCTCACGCCCGGATCGGCGGTGTGGCCGGTGGAATTACAGAGCCCGTTCCACAGTTTCATGACCGTGGTGGTGGGGACTTTGGTCATCCTCTTGGTCGGGCTGGGAGTGTCCCGGTTCTACGGAGCGCCGCCCCACTCCTCCGGTCGTTAGGGGCGCTCTGGGCTCAGCGGGTCGTGCCACGGGGGAGCAAAGGTTTTTGTGTTGTTTCTCCGCGTAATTCGCTCTTGAGCCGGACTATTAGACCAGCTTATAAGAAGTGTTCGTCCGCGAATTCGCGCTTGCGGCATTTTTACCTCTGATGAGCTTCTCTTTCCCGATCGCCGCCGCTATCCCGCTCTATGCCGACAAGTTTTTCTTGGAAGCCGACTGGCTGACCAATTCGATTTTGGTCTCGTTGTTGGTCATGGCCATCGTGCTTTTATTTGCCCGGCGGGCGACGAAGGACGTTAAACTTGTGCCGGACGGGCCGCAAAACCGCTTCGAGGCGATCGTCGAGACGCTCTACGACACAGTGGAGGAGATTGTCGGGCCGCACATGGTGAGCAAGGCTTTCTCTCTGCTGGCCACCCTTTTCATCTTCATCCTCGTCTCGAACTGGTTTGCGCTGCTTCCGGGTGTCGGCTCGATCGGCTTTGCGGCCGATTCCTCGCAGGTCGGAGCTTGGCACAGTATCAGTGCCGGCGACCTCAAGGTGCCCATTTTGCGTCCGACTACGGCCGATTTGAACATGACCTTAGCCATGGCGCTCGTCTTCATGGCGCTTTGGCTTTACTGGTCGATCGGGGAAATGGGTGTGGGCGGTTTCCTCAAGCACATGTTCGGGGTGAAGGGCGGTCTCAAGGGCTTCATGGCCATCGTGCTCATGCCGATTTTTTTCATGGTCGGCGTGATCGAGGTCGTCTCCATCGCCTTTCGTCCGGTTTCTCTCTCGCTGCGTCTTTTCGGCAATGTCTTTGCCGGCGAGAACCTCCTCGTCACCATGCTGACCCTCGGAAAGCAACTTGGGTTGCCGGATTTCATCGCCTATCTCTCTAGTATCATCCTCCCTCTTCCTTTTTACTTCCTTGAATTGCTGATCGGACTGCTCCAAGCCATGGTTTTCACCCTGCTTTGCGCGGTCTACATCACCTTGTCGACCACCCACGACGAGGAGGAAGCGCACTAAAACTTTCCCGCCGGGACCATGCCCAGAGCGTGGGCGGCGTGAACCAACAACAACACAAGACATAACATGATCACACCTATCATCGCAGAAGCCGCGGCCACCGCGGGGATCTCCGGAAGTTTCACCCTCGCCATCGCCGGCGCCGGGGCCGCCATCGGCATCGGCATGGTCGGCGCCAAGGCCGTGGAAGCGGTCGGACGCAACCCCGGCGCCTTCGGCAAGGTCCTGACGCTCGGCATCATCGGCATGGCGCTGGCGGAAGCCATCGCCATTTACGCCCTGATTCTCGCGTTCGGCGGACGCTAAAACTCATCGGGCCGTCCCGTTCGCGGGACGGCCTGCCTCCGTGCTCACCATGGAAATCGTCCAACAACTTTTCAGCCAGTTCGGCGTCACTTGGCCGAAGTTCATCGCCCAGACGATCATCTTCATCATCGTTTATTGGGTGCTGAACAAATACGCCTTCGGCCCGATCGTCAACGTGCTGGCCGAACGCCGACGCCGCATTGCCGAGGCGCAGGAAAACGCCGAGAAAATCAAGCAGCAACTGGCCGCCGCCGACGCGCGCTACAAGGAAATTCTCGGCCAAGCCGACGTGGAAGCCAAAGCCCTCATCGATGAGGCCCGGGCCAGCGCCGAAGCCGTGCGCGAGAAGCGCGTGCAGGAGGCCATCGGCGAGGCCGAGGGTGTCATCCGCAAAGCCCACGAGTCGATCGAGCAGGACCGCCGCAAGATGGAGGCCGAAGTGAAAAGCGCCATGGTCGGCCTGGTGGCCGCCACGACGACGAAGGTGACCGGAAAAATCCTCACGGCCGACGACCAGAAGCGTCTCAATGACGAGACGATCAAGGAGATCGCGGCGTGAAGCTGCCGGCTTTTGCCCCACACCGATGAGATCTCCCCGCGAGGCCCGCAAAAATGCCCGTTCGCTCTTCCGCGGCTGTCTGACCGGAGGACGACTCGACCCGACGCGCGTCCGGGCCGTGGCCGAAGCAGTGGCGACGGAACAACCGCGCGGCTACCTTGGCATCTTGCAGGTTTTCTCGCGTCTGGTCCGCCTTGAGTTGGAGCGCCGCCATGCGGTGATCGAGAGCGCCACGCCTCTCTCCGAAGCCGCCATGAAAGAAGTCCGCGACGAGATCACGCGGTCCCACGGCGACGACTTGACCTTTGAGACCGCGGTGCGCCCCGACCTGATCGGCGGTCTGCGCGTGCGCGTCGGCAGTGACGTGTGGGACGGCAGTGTCCGCGCGCGTCTCGAAGCCTTACCTGTTTGAAACCCATTTAAAAAACCAAGCCCATGAGCACACTCGTTGAAGAAATCGAATCCAAGATCAAAGGCCTGCAGGCCGGCGCCGCGCACACCAACACCGGCAAAGTCCGCGAAGTCGGCGATGGCATCGCCCGCGTCGAAGGGTTGAGCAATGTCATGCTCAACGAAATGGTGGAATTTCCCGGCGGTGTCTTTGGCCTCGCCCTCAACCTGGAAGAAAACGAAGTCGGTGTCGTTCTCCTCGGCAGCTACGGCAACATCAAAGAAGGCGACGAGGTCAAAACGACCGGACGGCTCCTTTCCATCCCGGTGGGCAAAGCGCTTCTCGGCCGTGTGGTCAACACGCTCGGCGAACCGATTGACGGCAAGGGACCGATCGAGGCCAGCACCTACTACCCGCTGGAAAAAATCGCCCCCGGCATCATCAAGCGCCGCCCCGTGACCCAGCCCGTGCAGACCGGCATCATGGCAATCGACGCGATGATTCCGATCGGCCGCGGACAGCGTGAACTGATCATCGGCGACCGCGCCACCGGCAAGACCACCGTGGCGATCGACTCGATCATCAGCCAGGCCCGCTTGAACAAGCAGGGTGAGGCTTTGGGCGACAAAGATTTCCGTCCGCTTTATTCAATCTACGTGGCCATCGGCCAGAAAAACGCCAACGTGGCGCGGGTCATTGCCACCTTGGAAAAGGAAGGCGCCATGCCTTACACCATCGTCGTGGTGGCTTCCGCCTCGGATGACGCGGCCAGCCAGTATCTGGCGCCCTTTGCCGGGGCGGCCATCGGCGAGTGGTTCATGGACAATGGCATGGATGCGCTCATTGTTTTCGACGACTTGTCGAAGCAGGCCGTGGCCTACCGCCAGGTGTCGCTGCTGCTCAAACGTCCGTCCGGCCGCGAAGCTTATCCGGGCGACGTCTTCTACCTGCATTCCCGCCTGCTCGAGCGCAGCGCGCGTTTGAGCGAAGAGGCGGGCGGGGGATCGCTCACCGCTTTGCCTATCATTGAAACGCAGGCCGGTGACGTTTCGGCCTACATTCCGACCAACGTCATTTCCATCACCGACGGCCAGATTTACCTCGAGGGCGATCTGTTTTACCAAGGCATTCGTCCGGCCATCAACGTGGGCCTTTCGGTCAGCCGCGTCGGTTCCGCCGCGCAAATCAAGGCGATCAAGCAGGTGGCCGGCAAGATCAAGGGAGAGTTGGCCCAGTTCCGTGAAATGGCGGCCTTTGCCCAATTCGGGTCCGACCTGGACGACAAAACGAAAGGCCTCCTCGAGCGCGGACGCCGTATCGTGGAGCTCTTCAAGCAGCAGCAATACCAGCCGCTTCCGGTCGAAATGCAGGCCGCTGTTCTCTATGCCATGCAGCAAGGCTACATGGACAAAGTGGAGGTCGAGAAAATCAAAGACTTCCAAGCCAAGCTGCAGGAATTTCTCGAGACGCGCAAAGCTTCCCTCCTCGAGAGCATTCGCACGAAGAAAGCAATCGACGATGCGTTGGGCGCCGATCTGAAGGCCGCCCTCGACGAGTTCGCCCAGTTCTACAAATAAAGACCCATGCCGAGCACACGGGACATCCGCCGCCGGATCAAATCGGTCCGCAACACGGCGCAAATCACCAAGGCGATGCACATGATCGCCGCGGCGAAAATGCGCAAGGCGCAGCAGCGCGCCTTGGATGCCCGCCCCTATGCCCGGATGCTTAACCGTGTGCTGGTCTCCTTGAGCAAGCACAGCGAGGACGAACTCCATCCGCTCTTGCAGGCCCGCCCGGTCCATCACACTTTGGTCTACGTCGTCGCGACGGACAAAGGTCTGTGCGGCGGGTTGAACACAAACCTCTTCCGCGAGATCCAGCGATTCGATGCGGCTACGACCAGCTTCATTGCCTCGGGCAAAAAAGCGGTTGATTTTCTGGCCCGGACCAAGCGTCCGCTGCTGGCCGACTTCCCGATGCGCGACACGCCGGAATACGGCGAGGTCAAACCCGTCTCGCAATTCATCATCGAAAAATTCCTGGCCGGCGAGTGCGACCGGGCCGTCGTGCTCTACACCGATTTCATCAACACGCTCATCCAAGTGCCCTCGGCGCACGAACTGCTCCCCATCGCCTCCTTCGAGATGGGCGGCAAGCATGCGGAGGACACCGATTCCGCGGCGGAAGAAGCCATGTCGGCCTTCAAATTCGAACCTTCCTCCCAAGAAGTGCTCAACGCGTTGCTCCCGTTTTACATCGGCAACGAGCTGTACGCCATGATCCTTAATGCCCGCGCGTCCGAGCAGAGCGCGCGCATGGTGGCCATGAAGAATGCCACCGACAATGCCAAGACCCTGATTAAAGACCTCACCCTCGAATACAACAAAATACGCCAGGCCGCGATCACCACGGAAATCCTCGAGATTTCCTCGGCCCAGATCGCCATGGGCTAACCAATCAAAGATATGAGCAACACCGGAAAAATCGTGCAAATCATCGGCCCCGTCGTGGACGTCGATTTCAGCGCAGCCCAACTCCCGAAAATTTACGACGCCCTGGAAACCACGGTCGACGTCAACGGGGAAAAATCCAAACTCGTCCTCGAGGTCCAGCAGGAACTGGGCGAGGGCTGGGTCCGCGCGGTGGCCATGTCCAGCACCGAAGGCCTCCGCCGCGGCGGCGAGGTCATTGGCACCGGCGCACCGATTTCCGTCCCGGTGGGCGATGCGGTACTCGGACGTATTTTCAATGTGACCGGTGACCCGGTGGACGAAGCGGGTCCGGTGGTAACCGAGAAGCGGTATCCCATCCACCGCGGCGCCCCCTTGCTCGTCGAGCAGGACACGCAGGCCCAGATCCTCGAGACCGGGATCAAGGTGATCGACCTGATCTGTCCCTTCACCAAGGGCGGCAAGAGCGGCGCCTTCGGCGGCGCCGGCGTGGGCAAGACCGTGGTCATCATGGAGCTGATCAACAACATCGCCAAAGGCCACGGCGGCTACTCGGTGTTCGCCGGGGTCGGCGAGCGCACGCGCGAGGGCAACGATCTTTTCAACGAAATGTGCGAAGCGGGCATTATCGACAAGAAGGATATGGCCAAATCAAAGGTCGCGCTGGTTTATGGCCAGATGAATGAACCTCCGGGCGCGCGTCTCCGTGTCGCGCTCACCGCGCTGGCCATGGCCGAGTATTTCCGCGACGAGAAAAACCAGGACGTTCTGCTCTTCATCGACAATATCTTCCGTTTTTCGCAAGCCGGATCTGAAGTGTCCGCCTTGCTCGGACGTACGCCGTCCGCCGTGGGGTATCAACCGACCTTGGCCGCCGAGATGGGCAACCTGCAGGAGCGCATCACCTCGACCAAGAAAGGCTCGATCACCTCGCTGCAGGCCGTGTATGTGCCGGCGGACGACTTGACCGACCCCGCGCCGGCCACGACCTTCGCGCACCTTGATTCGACCATCGTGCTCGAGCGTTCCATCGCCGAGTTGGGCATCTACCCGGCGGTCGATCCGTTGGCTTCCACCTCGAAGGCGCTTGCGCCCGAGATCGTCGGCAAGGAGCACTACGAAGTGGCCCGCGGCGTGCAGCGCGTGCTGCAGCGTTACAAGGATTTACAGGACATCATTGCCATTCTCGGCATGGATGAGCTCGGCCCGGACGACAAACAAACCGTCTACCGCGCCCGCAAAATCCAGCGTTTCCTCAGCCAGCCGTTCCACGTGGCCGAGATCTTCACCGGAACGAAAGGCGAATATGTCAAGACGGAGGACACGGTCCGCGGCTTCAAGGAAATCCTCGAGGGCAAATACGATGACGTGCCGGAGCAGAACTTCTACATGAAGGGCAGCCTCGACACCGTCACCCGCTAAAGCGTGGCCGCCAAAATCCAGTTCGAAATTGTTTCTCCCGCCGGGGTCAGCACTGCGGAGCAGGTCGATCAGGTGGTCATCCCGACGACGACCGGGGAAATCGGCGTGCTCCCGCAGCATGAACCGGTCATGACCATGCTCGAGCCGGGTGAGTTGGCGGTGATCAATGACGGCAAGACGGTTTACGCCGCAGTGGGCGAGGGCTTCGCGCAGATCACGCCCGGCCGCATCTCCATCCTGACCGACATGGTGACGCGCGAGAGCGAGATCGATGAGGATGCAGTGGCCAAGGCGATCGAGCGGGCGCAAACCGCTCTGGCCAATGCGGCCAACATGAGCGACGAGGAGGCCGCCGGATTGGAAGCCGGACTGAAGCGCAACTTGGCCATGCTGGGCGTCAAACGCCGCCGCCGCTCGGTTTGAAGACCGGAGTTTTTTTTAACAAAAGGTAACGAAGGGGGGAGGCCCCGGTGGGTTGGGTCGTCTCCAGCGGATCGCGCACTCCGAGCGCGATTGCTTGGCAAACCATAGAGGGCACAGAGAACGCAGAGGGGTTTCCAGTGAGTTTTTAGCCCCGTGCTCTCCGTGTCTCCGTGAGAGTTTTCTGAGTTCGAGGCCCGGGATGCGGGGAGCGGAAATTTCTCTCACCAAGGCACAGAAATCACGGAGAGGAAATGATCAGAGTTTTTTCAACAGATCACCGGAGCGCACGGGCGCTCGGGGAAGATCCCGCCCAAGCGGGACCCGCAGGGCGACATGAGCGGAAGCGAAGGAGTCAACGTAACGAAGGGAACGAAGTTCAGAGGGGCGGGGATCTCTCCGCGTTTGCTTGGTTAGCGATTGTTCAATCGTCGCTCTGACCGCTGGGGCGGGTAGATGGCAGGAAGTCGAGGCTCGGCTTCACCTTGATGACTTCACGATGCCGCGCACGATGGCGTCGGCAAGACGTTGCCGGTGGGAGGACGAACGGACTTTGCGTGCATCGCCGGAGTTGGAGAGGAATCCGCACTCGACCAAGGCGGACGGGCGGAGGTTGTTGCGCAGGACGTGGAAGCGGGCACGCTTGACCCCGCGGTTGCCGGAGACGCGGGCCAATTCCCGTTGGATATTGGCGGCCAGCGGGTAGGACCGGGAGTTGTAGTAGTAGGTTTCGGTGCCGCTGGCGCTGGAGCGGCTGGCCCAGTTGTAATGGATGCTGACAAAAACCGCGCCCCGTGTGCGGTTGGAAATGGCCGCGCGGGTTGGGAGGGGAACAAAGTAATCGCCCTTGCGGGTCATGACCACGCGGTAACCGGCACGCTTGAGCCTACGCTCCACCCGTTTGGCCGTGTCGAGCGCGTATTTTTTTTCGGTTGAGCCGTCCACGCCCTTGGCCCCCCGGTCGATCCCGCCGTGCCCGGCGTCCAAGACCACAGTGTGGAAGCGTCCGACCCCGCTCGTGCTCGCGCATCCGGTCAGGAAGACCACCGTGGCGGACAAAAGGGCCGCGCAAAAAAGTGATCGCATCGATGGAACGTAAAAAACCGGAGAGCTCAGGCAAAGCAAATACGACGGATTGCGCGGAGGGGTGCCGGGGGGCATCCTCGGGGGATGCTGACCAAACGCATCATCCCGTGCCTCGACGTGACCGGCGGACGTGTGGTCAAGGGGACGAAATTTCTCAACCTGCGCGACGCCGGAGATCCGGTCGAGTGCGCCAAGGCTTATGATGCGCAGGGGGCGGATGAGTTGGTCTTTTTGGATATCACGGCCTCGTCCGATGCCCGCGCGACCATGGTGGATGTGGTTGAGCGGACGGCCTCCGAGTGCTTCATGCCCTTGACCGTCGGGGGCGGCATCCGGTCGGTCGAGGACATGAAGGTGATGTTACGGGCGGGGGCGGACAAGGTGAGCATCAACACGTCGGCCCTCCAGCGTCCAGAGCTGGTCCGCGAGGGCGCGGAGCGGTTCGGGTCCCAGTGCATCGTGGTGGCGATCGACGCGCGGCGGCGGCCGGAGGGCGGGTGGACGGTTTACACCCACGGGGGACGGAACCCGACGGACTTGGAAGCGGTGGCTTGGGCCCGGACCGTGGCAGATCTCGGCGCCGGGGAAATCTTGCTCACGAGCATGGATGCGGACGGCACCAAGGAGGGGTATGATTTGGAATTGGTGGCAACCGTCAGCTCTGCGGTGAGCATTCCGGTTATTGCCAGCGGTGGGGCGGGAACGTTGGAACACATGGCCGAGGTGCTGCAAAGTGCCGGGGCAGATGCGGTGCTCGCGGCGAGCATTTTTCATTTCGGGGAATACACGGTAGGTGAGGTGAAGGCGTTTCTCGCGGAGCGGGGGGTGCCGGTTAGGCTGACAGCACGGCCTGCCGCCTGCTGAGGTTGGCGGGTCGACCGGCTTGGTCGGGGGAAACCTTTTGACAGAACCGTCCGTAGCCGTTATTGCCGATTGTAGCTAAAGCTACATTTATGAAACAATATCTTACCATCATTTGGTTTTTGCTGCTGGGCGCCGCCGGCTTGCCGGCGGCTGAAGTAAAAGTTGTCGCCACCACCGGGATGGTGGCCGATTTGGTCCGGCGGACGGGCGGCGAGCGGGTCGAGGTGCGGCAGTTGATGGGCCCGGGGGTGGACCCGCACCTTTACAAGCCGACCGCGGCGGACGCATCGCGCTTGGCCAAGGCGGACGCAATTTTCTACAACGGATTAAATTTGGAAGGCCGTCTCGGCGACTTGTTTGCCCGATTGGCCGGGCAGGGGGTCAAAGTCTTTGCGGTGAGCGAGTCGGTACCGGAGAGTCGCTTGCTTTCTCCGGAGGATTCCGAGGGCTTTTATGATCCGCACATTTGGTTGGATGCCTCGCTTTGGGCCGAGGCGGTGCCTGCGGTGGTGACCGGCTTGTCGGAGGCGGATCCCGACGGGGCGCCGGTCTATCGTGCCAACGGGGAAAAGTTGGCCGCCGAATTGCGGGCGCTGGATGCCTGGTGCCGGGAGCAGGCGGAAATGGTGCCCGAGGGGCAGCGTATCCTCGTGACCAGTCATGATGCCTTCAACTACTTCGGCCGGGCTTACGGGTTCCGGGTCATCGCGCTCCAGGGGATTTCCACGGTGAGCGAAACGAGTTTGTCCGACATGGCCGGACTGGTTGACTTCCTCCGCGAGCAAAAAGTGCCGGCTATTTTCGTGGAAACAAGCGTCAACCCGGCCGGTTTGCAGCGCGTGGCCCAGGATGCAGGGGCGCGGATCGGAGGCGAGCTTTTCTCCGATGCCCTGGGTGAGCCGGGTCAAATGGCGGGGGGTTACGACGTGGGGACTTACGACGGGATGATGCGCTACAACCTCGCCACCATCGTGGCGGGCTTGGACGGGACCAAGGAGTAGCAAGCAGCACTCTCACAACCGGCTGCGCTTGGCTGGTCGCGGTCTCTATTTTCCGGTACGCCGGCGCGGGCCTTGTGCGGCAAGGAATTTGTTCATCGCGGCGAGGGTGGCGGGGCTGACGTGGTGTTCAATGCCTTCCGCATCGGCCATGGCGTCCGCGCGTGGTACGCCGAGCACCTCGAGAAAGGCGACGACTGTCTGGTGGCGGTCTTTGGTCCGCGCAGCGAGGGCGCGTCCGGCCGAAGTGAGGAAGATCGAGCGATAAGGCAGGGTTTTGACCAGTCCCTCCCGCTGGAGTCGCTGGACCGTGCGGATAACCGTGACGTGGGTCACCCCGAGCGAGCGGGCGATGTCGGTGGCCCGAGCCTCGCCGTGCTCGGCCATGAGGTCGGCGATGGCTTCGACGTAGTCCTGGGCGCGCTCCTGCGCATGGGCGCGGCGGGTGTGGCGTTGGATGGCGGCGGTGTCGCGGGTGCGGGCGGGCATGGCGGCGGGGAATGGGGGTTTGACAGACCGGCAACCGCCGGATTACACATATTTGAGTAATGTAGCATCTGCTACATCATGATGAAAGATTTTTCCACCACGGCCCCGCCCTTGGAGGTGCATGATCTGACGGTGGCTTACGACCGGCGTCCGGTGCTTTACGGGATTGATCTGACCGTGCCGGCGGGGAGTCTGACCGGAATTATCGGTCCGAACGGGGCGGGCAAGTCGACGTTGCTCAAAGCGGTGCTGGGCTTGTTACCCTTGTCGGCCGGTTGGGTCAAAATTTTCGGTGGTCCGCTGGCCCAAAACGCACGCCGCACGGGTTATGTTCCCCAGCGGGAGTCGGTGGACTGGGATTTTCCGGTCAACGTGATGGATGTCGTGTTGATGGGTCGCTACGGGCACCTGCCTCCGGGCCGGCGACCGGGCCGGGCGGACCGCGAGATTGCGCGGGCTTGTCTCGATCAAGTGCAGATGCTGCCTCTGGCGCGGCGGCAGATCGGCAATTTGTCCGGCGGCCAGCGCCAGAGGGTTTTTCTCGCGCGCGCTTTGGCCCAGGAGAGCGACCTCTATTTCATGGACGAACCCTTTGCCGGGGTGGATGCGGCCACGGAGGCGGCGATCGTTGATCTCCTCCGCGAGATGAAGGCGCGGGGCAAAACGGTGGTCGTGGTGCACCATGATTTGTCGACCGCGCGGGATTACTTCGATCGTCTGGTTCTTCTCAACGTGCGCCTCGTGGCGGCCGGGCCGACCGCGGAAGTGTTCACCCCGGAGTTGCTGCAGAAAACCTACGGTGGGCGGCTGACCATTCTTTCCGACGTGGTCCAGTCGCTCGGGGAGGAGCCGTGAGGAGGCTGGGTTGGTTCGTGGCGCTCCTGGTGTTGACCACTGCCGCACCGGTCGAGGCGGCGCGCATCGGGGAAATGGCAGACTGGAATTTTGGTTCGCAGGCCGCGCGCTTTTTCAGTCTGCAGGATCCTTCGGTACGCTATGCGCTGGGCGGCTCGATGTTGCTCGGGCTGTGTTGCGGTTTGATGGGCGCCTTCCTCGTGGTGCGCAAGCTGGCTTTGATGGGTGATGCGCTCTCCCATGCGGTCTTGCCCGGGGTGGCTCTCGGGTTTTTGTGGGGTATGACAAAGAATCCGGCGGCGATTTTCGCCGGAGCGGTGGGGGCGGGGTTGCTCGGCGCGGTCGTGGTGCAATGGATCCGGGCCACCACGAAACACCGGGAGGACGCGGCGCTGGGGTTTGTCCTTTCCTCGTTTTTTGGGGTGGGCATCGTGCTCTTCACCATGATCCAGAATTTGCCGGGCGGGGCGAAGAGCGGGTTGGATGGCTTCATGTTCGGCCAGGCAGCGGCGCTCGGTCCGGAAGATGTGTGGTTGCTGGCCGGAGTGACCGTGCTGGCTTTGGGGGCGGTGGGGCTTTTTTACAAAGAGTATGTGCTGACAAGTTTCGACGAGGGGTTCGCGCGGTCGCTCGGGTGGCCGGTGAAGCTTTATCATTACAGCCTCATGTTATTGCTGGCCTTCGCGATTGTGTCGGCCCTGCAGGCTGTCGGCGTGGTCCTGGTCTCGGCCATGTTGGTCATTCCGGCGGCGGCCGCATTCCTCCTGACCGATCGGATGGGGGCCATGCTGGCTTGGTCGGCGGGGTTCGGCATGTTGGCGGGGGCGGCGGGCGCTTTCTTTTCCTTCACCGGGCGGAGCTTGCCGACTGGGCCTTTCATGGTCCTGGCCGCGGCGGCCCTTTTTGTGCTCGCCCTGCTCTTTGCCCCGAAACACGGGATGGTCGGGCGATTGTGGCGGCGACGGTCGCGGGCCGCGCGGATTCGCCGGGAGAACACACTCAAGGCGATTTACCATGTGATGGAGGACGGCGGTTTTCGTGAGGAGGTGGTGGCGGTCGGGAACGTGGCGGCTCGGCGGCGGGAGACGGCGGTGGGGGCACGGCGGGAAGTCGCTGAGTTGCAGCGGGCCGGACTGGCCACGGAGGAAGGCGGTCGGGTCGCTTTCACGCCCGAGGGCTGGCAAAGGGCCTGCGAGATTGTCCGCAACCACCGGCTCTGGGAGCTGTATCTGACCAATGCCGCGCAATTGGCTCCGGATCACGTGCACGATGATGCCGAGGTGATCGAGCATATGCTGGGCGATGAGACGGTGCGTCGCTTGGAGCGGCGCTTGAATTACGCACGGCGTGACCCGCACGGAAAATTGATCCCGGGCTTAGCCGATTTGGCTGCCGGGGCTCCGCCCTCCGAACGGGCTGCCGGCTTCGCGGAGAAAGGTGCGGCGTGATGTCTGGATTTATTCCGCCTTTCGAATGGCAGAGGGTCATGGTGCAGCCGTGGACGGAGGACTTCATGGTCTCCTTCTGGATTGTGGTCATGGGTTTTCTCGTCGTGGCGACCTGCGGGCTGGTCGGGACTTACTTGCTCTTGCGTCGCATGGCGCTGGTCGGCGATGCAATCAGCCACAGCATTTTGTTCGGCTTGGTCGTGGCCTTCATGGTCTTCCGGTCGGGAGGTACGATGGTGATGTTTGTCGCGGCGGTGGCCACGGGCCTCCTGACGGTGGGCATCATTGAGTTCATCCATCGCCAATCCCGGGTCAAAACCGACGCAGCGATCTGCATCGCCTTCACCACCTTGTTTGCCGCCGGCGTGGTTCTGCTCAGCGTGGCCGAGGTGAAGGGACCGGTGCACCTCGATGCCGAATGTGTGCTTTATGGAGAGATCGCTTTCGTGCCGCTCGATCCGGCGGTGGAGGTTCTCGGGCTGGTCCTCGGCCCGGCTCCGGTGGTGCGCATGGCGGGCGTGCTGGTCGGCTTGCTCGTGCTTGCCACGGTGTTTTACAAGGAATTGCTGGTCACGTCCTTTGATCCGGCCCTGGCCAAGTCGCTCGGTATCCGGGTGGGGATCTGGCACTACGGCCTGATGGCGGTGCTTTCGATCGTCATCGTCTCGGTCTTCGAAGCGGTGGGCGCCATTCTCGCGGTGGCCATGCTGGTTGTGCCGCCGATGTTTGCCGCACAATTGTCCGATCGTTTGCCGGTCCGGTTCGCGCTGGTCTTTTTGCACGCGGCACTGAGCAGCGTGTTGGGCTACCAGCTGTCCGTCTGGCTCAATTGCTCTCCGGCCGGGGCCATGGTGGTTGTCGGGGCCCTGCTCTTCTTGCTCGCCTGGGCGGTGACGCGGCCGCGGCGTGCTGCGTTCCCGGGTTGGATGGCTCCAAATTGAATCGGCAAGGGGTCGACCTGGGGCCGGCGGGTTATTTCGGGCTCGCTTCGATGAGTGGAGATAGCTCAGTTTGGCGGGGCGATGAATATGCTGCGCAATCCACGAATGATGGCCGCCACTTTGACGGCCGGTTTGTTTCTCGGGCTTTCTCCGCTGGCCGAGGCCCGGACTCCGAAGTGGGAGTATCTGGTGGTCAGTGCCGCGCTGAATAATCGCAACCTTGGTGAGATGCTCAGTGCGCGCGGGTTGGACGGGTGGGAATTGGTGGGTTTCACACGGAAGGATGTCGCGGTGTTCAAGCGGGCGGTGAAGTAAGGGTTCCGGCGGCCACCTCCGGCGGATTCGGTCCGATCTTTCTCGGTTCGCCCGTGTGTCCGCTGCCTTGAAGGTGGCTATTCCGGGGCTGGGAGACGGAGAGGGGCTGGGGGGAGCATTTGGACCTGGCGGTCGTGACGGGGGAGGCGGATGGTAATTTTCAAGCCGTTGCCGGGGTCACTTTCGATCACGACTTCTCCGCCGTGGGCGCGGACGATGCGTTGGGTAATCATGAGGCCGAGACCGCTGCCGCTTTGCTTCGTGGTGAAGTAGGGTTCGAAGATGCGGGCCATGGCTTCTTGGGTCATACCGCCACCGGTGTCGGCGAATCTGATGTTGATCCATTCGCTGTCGGCGCCGGTGCGGATCTTGAGGAGCCCGCCTTGCTTCATGGCTTCGCTCGAGTTTTTGACGATGTTGTAAAACGCCTGCTTGAGTTGGTCCTGGTCGACTTCAAGGACGGGGAGCCCGGGGGCGAGTTCGAGTTCGAGCAGGATGTTGCGTGACTTGAGTTCCGGTCCGAGGAATTCGGCAGCGTCGCGGACGAGGGAGTTGAGGTCGTGCGGGGTGCGTTGGAGCGGGGCGGGACGGATGGCGCGGAGGAATTGGGTGACGATGGTGTCGAGGCGTTTGATTTCTTCCTGCGCGACTTCGAGCGGTTGAAGGAGGGTGTTCTGCTGCTCTGCGGGGAGTTTGCGCAGGCGGCGTTCGAGGAGTTGGAGATGGATGGTGAGGGAATTGAGGGGGTTGCCGATTTCGTGGGCCACACCGGCGGCGAGGAGTTGGAGGGCGGCGATGCGTTCGCTTTCCAGCGTTTCTTGCGCGGCGCGATGGCGCTCGGTGAAGTCGCGCATGATGAGGGCGTAACCGGCGTGCTGGCGGTGTCCGGGTTTGTCGTCGTCCTCGGCCAGAAGCGGAACGACATAAAAATTGAGGACGCGGTGGGCGGGGTGGAAAACTTCGATGTCGCGGGTGACGACTTCACGGCCTTGGGCCAGTTCTTTCCAGCGCAGTCCGCTGATGTTTTCGGCCAGCGGACGGCCGAGGGCGGCGGCGGGGTCGAGTCCAAAGAGGAGTCCGGCGGCATCGTTCATGTAAATGACTGTGCCGGCGGTGTCGGTGACGATGACACCTTCGCGGATGGCGTTGAAGATGGTCTCGAGGAAGCGTTTGTCGCGGGCCAGTTCGACGAAGAAGGCTTCGACGTCTTCCGGTTGGATGCGGCGGAGGCGGGCGAGGAGTTTGTCGAGGAAGGCGCGTTTCATTGTCGGGGCTACGGCCCGCTGGGGCCGGGAGGGGGCTTATGGCTGATCGAGGTCGATCTTGAGCAGGGTGGCGAGTTCGTCGACGCGTTGGGCGAAAAGTTGGAGTGCCGCCTCCACGGGGGTGGGTGAGGTCATGTCGACGCCGGCAAGTTTCAAGGTGTCGATGGGATCTTGCCGGCCGCCGGATTGGAGGAAGGCCAGGTAGCGGGACGGGTCGCCGGTTTCGAGCACCTGGCGGGAGAGGGCGATGGCGGCGCTCATGCCGGTGGCGTATTGGTAGACGTAAAACGCGCTGTAGAAATGCGGGATGCGCAGGCACTCGAGGTCGAGTTGCGGGTCGAGGGTGAAGCCGGGACCGAAATAGGTGACCAGCAATTCGTGGTAAATGGTGGTGAGGGTGTCGAGGGTGAGGGCTTCGCCGGCTTCCTGGCGTTCATGGATAATTTTCTCGAATTCGGCGAACATAGTTTGGCGGTAGATGGTGCCGCGGAGGTCGTCGATTTGGCGGTTGAGGAGATACGCTTTCATGGGCGGATCGTCCGTCTGGGTGAGGAGGTGGTGGGTCAGGAGTTCCTCGTTGAAAGTGGAAGCAACCTCGGCGAGGAAGATCGGATAATGGTGGTCCTGGAAGGTCTGGTCACGTTGCGCATACCAAGTGTGCATAGAGTGGCCCGCCTCGTGCGCGAGGGTGAACATGTCGGCAAACACATCCGTTTTGTAATTCATGAGGATGTAGGGTGGACAGCCGTAGCACCCGCTGGAAAAGGCGCCGCTGCGTTTGCCTTTCGACTCGTAGCGGTCGCACCAGCGGCCGCGCAGTCCGGCCTCCAATTCGCGCGTGTATTCCCGGCCAAGCGGTGCGGTGGCGGCGGTGGTGCGGTCGATCGCTTGGTCGAAGGTAAGGTGCGTGGTGATTTGCGGGACGAGGGGGACGTAGGTGTCGTAGTGGTGGACCTCTTCGAGGCCGAGGGCGCGGCGGCGGAGTTCGTAGTAACGGTGCAGGGGTGCGAGGTTGGCGCGGACCGTTGAGACGAGGTTGGTGTAGACGTCGGTGGGGATGTTGTGACGGAAGAGGGCGGCGTCGAGGGCGGACGGATAGCGGCGGGCTTTGGCGTGGAAGACGTCGGTGCGGACCGAGTTGGCCAGGGTGCTGGCCAGGGTGAATTTGTGGTCGGTGAATTCCTCGTAGAATTGATGGAAGGTGCGGCGGCGGAGGTCGTGGTCGGGTTTGACCAGGAAGGAGCTGAAGCTGCTTTGGCTCAACTCCACTTGGCGGCCGGCGCTATCGGTGATCAGTCCGAACTTGAGGTCGACATTGGTCAGTTGGGAGAAAGTGTCCTCGTGTCCGGCCAGCGGTTGCGAACTCATGGCGAGGAGGCGTTCCTCGTTTTCGTTGAGCGTGTGCGGCTGGAAGCGGCGGAGACGTTCGAGCACGCGGTGCCAGGGGGCGAGTGCGGGGGCGGCGGTGAGCGCGGCGAATTCCGCATCCGGAACCGCCATCAACTCGGGGCTGAGGAACGAGCATTGCTCCACGATGTTGGTGTGGAGATTTTGGAGGCGCGCTTCGCGCTCGAGGAAGGCGGGATCGGAGGCATTTTCGCTCACCCGCAGGCTGGCGTAGGTGCCGAGGCGTTCGAGGGGCTGGTCGATGCTCTTTTCGAATTCGAGCGCAGCGAGGAGGGTGGCGGGGGATTCGGCGAGTCGTCCGCGGAATTGCGTGATCTGCGGGTAGCGTTGCTGGAGTGCGGTGAAATCGGACTCCCATGCGGAGTCATCGGGATAGATACGCGCGAGATCCCAGCGGTCTGACTCGGGGATTTCCTGGCGGGTGGGGACGCGGGAGATGGCGGGGGCTTCGGTCGAGTGGAACAACATGGTGGTGGATTTTGGGCGGGTCAGAATTCGGAGCAATTGAAAACGATGCGGTAGCCGCAGGTGGCGCTGCGGCAGACCACTTTGCATTTTTCGGAAATGAGGGCCGCGCCGCAGACCGGGCAGACGGTGTCCGGGTCGTCGTTCTGCGAGGTTGCCGGGGCGACAATGGCGCGCAAAGCGGCGGCGAGGGTGCGAACGACTTCCGGGTCGTGTGCCGCGGAGAGGCTGACGCGGAGGCGCGAGGTGCCGGCGGGGACGGTGGGCGGGCGGATGGCGGGGACGTGGAATCCGAGCCGGGCCATTTGCTCGGCGGCATGGAGGGTGTCCTCTTCGCGGCCGATGATGACCGGATGAATGGCGGCGGGTGGGGCGGGGTCGAGAAGGCCGGCGAGTTCGCGGAGTTTAGCCCGGCGTTGGTCGCCCTCGGGGCTGGCGCATAGGTCGAGTGCGGCCGAGGCGGCGGCGGCGTTGGCCGCCGGCGGAGCGGTGGAGAAAATGAAGCTGCGGGCGCGGTTGACGAGGAGGTCGATGAGGGCGCGTGATCCGGCGATATAGCCGCCGGAGCTGCCTAAGGCTTTGCCGAGCGTTCCCATTTGCACTTCGATGCGATGGGCCAACCCGAGCTGATCGGCCAGTCCGCGACCGCCCCGCCCGAGGACGCCGACCGCATGGGCCTCATCGAGGAGAAAAACGGCGCCGTAGCGGTCTTTGAGTTCCACGATATCGCGGAGCGGAGCGAGGTCGCCATCCATACTGAAAACGGATTCGGTGACAATGAAGACGCGGGCTTGCTTATGTTTCTCGCGCGCCCACTGGAGATGGTGCTCGAGGTGGGCGGGGTCGTTGTGGTGGAACGGACGGATGGTGGCGCCGCTGAGACGGGCTCCGTCGACCAGACAGGCGTGGGAAAGTTTGTCCAGGAGGATGACGTCGTCCTTGGTCGCAAGTGCTTGCAGGGCGCCGGTGCTGGAAGCGTAGCCACTGCCGAAGACGAGGGCGGCAGCGGTGTTTTTGAAAGCGGCGATTTTTTCTTCGAGTTCGCGGTGGGGACGTTGGGTGCCGGTGACGAGGCGCGAGGACCCGGCGCCAGCGCCAAAATTGCGGGCTGCTTCCAGCGCGGCGGCGACAACCTGCGGATGGGCGGCGAGGCCGAGGTAGTCGTTGGAGGCGAAGTTGTGCCGCGTTTTGTTGTCGAAGCGGACGAGCGGACCGGTGGCGAGGTCCGAGACGAGGAGGCGCCGGCGGCGGTGCTGCGTCTCGAGGTCGGCGAGGGTCTTTTGCAGGTGGTCTTCGAACATCAGGCAGCGAGGATTCTTCACCGCAAAGGGCGCGGAGTCCATTGAAGAGAAGGTCGATCGATGGTTGGCTCCCCTTGTCTTCGCGGGTGGGTTGGCCCGTTTTGCCCCGAGGGCTGAAGAGGAAGGGTTGATTGGCGGGGGTCTGGCGGGCAACTTGGCGGCATGCTTCACCTGCCTGACCCCGTGCACCCGTTTGCGGTGCATTTCCCGGCGGCGTTTCTCCTGCTCGGAATGGTGGCTCTTATTTTGTCGCTCTTGTGGCCCAACCGCTATGTGGTGCGTCTGGCTTTTCTGATCATGGTGCTTGGCGCGTTGGGTGCCACTTGGGCCCACCACACGGGGACGGATGAAGCGGCGGCTGTCCGTTATGTCGGCGAGTCAACGGCCGCGGCGGTGCAGGAGCACAAGAGCACTTCGGATCTGATGCTCGTCGCTTCATGGATCGCGGCGGTCTCGGCTGGTACGGTCTTTTTCACCAATCTCATCCCGGGCTTGTCCTTGCTGGCTCGCTTGGTCGCGGTGGCCGCGTGTTTGTTTTTGTTATGGACGATGCAGGCCTCGCACCACACGGGAATGGTGCTCACGCACACCCACTTTTTCGGGCCGAATGCGCCAAAACCTGCGCCGGGAACGGAAGAGGTGATCCGCCTGAAGGTCGACTGACCCCGGGGAACCTCCCGCCGGGTTCCCGAACCGTGCGGCGGGGAAGTTTGTTCAGTCTGGACGCGGTAACCCTTGTTTTTGCGCGTTTCCTTGCGGGGCCCGAACGGGTAGAAATGGGGGATGGAAAAAGTCAAAGCGGCCGTGGTTGGCGCAAGCGGTTACTCGGGCGAGGAGCTTGTCGCGCTGCTCGCGCGGCATCCGCGGGTGGAAATTGTCGCGGTGACGTCGCGGCAATCGGCCGGGGAGACGATAGCGCAGGTCTTTCCGCGCATCGCGGGATCGGCTGTTGCGGGATTGAAATTTGTCGAACCGTCGGTCGGGGCGCTGGAAAAATCAGGTGCCGCAAGCATCTTCCTTGCGCTGCCGCACGGGTTGGCGGCGGAGTTTGCCGGGCCGTTGCGAAAAGCCGGACGGCAGGTGATCGATCTGAGCGCGGATTTCCGGCTCAAATCAGCGGATGTCTTTGCCGAGTTTTATGGCGGAGAACACCCTGCGCCTGACCTGCTGGCGGAGGCGGTCTATGCGCTGCCCGAAATTCTCCAAGGTGACGCGCTGAAGGGTGCCGGGCTCATCGCATGTCCAGGATGTTATCCGACCAGCATTCTCGTGCCGGTCATTCCTCTCCTGCGGCGGGGGTTGATTGATCCTGCGACCATTGTGATCAACAGCCAGAGCGGGGTCAGTGGTGCGGGGCGCAAAGCGGATGCAGCGCTTCTCTTTGCCGAGTGCAACGAAAGTCTCCGGGCTTATGGTGCGCCCAAGCACCGGCATCTTTCGGAGATCGAGCAGGAACTTTCGGCCGCGGCAGGGTGCACGGTGACGGTTACCTTCACGCCGCATCTTGTTCCGGTGACGAGGGGTATGATTTCCACCATCGTGGCCACTCCGCTTGGCGGCGCCGACGCCGGACTGGTCGAATCGGTTTGGCGCGAGGCCTACCACGGCCGGCCTTTCGTGCGCGTCGTGCCGCACCTGCCTGATTCGAAACATGTCACCAATACAAATTTCATCGACATTGCGGTGCGCGAGGACAAGCGGACCGGGCGTTTGATCCTTTTCAGCGCCCTGGACAATCTCGGCAAGGGCGCGGCGTCGCAGGCGGTGCAGGCATTCAATCTTTCCCAGGGCTGGGACGAAACATTGGGATTGTCATGAACAAGTTGAAAACGATCAAAGGCGGGGTCACGGCCGCAAAGGGATTTCGTGCCTCCTCGGTTTTCGCGGGGATCAAGCCATCAAACAAAAGCCGCGCCGATATGGCGCTGGTGGCGTCCGAAGTGCCCGCCGTGGCGGCTGGAGTCTTCACCACCAATCGGGTCAAGGCGGCGCCGGTGCGTGTTTCGCGCGCCCATTTGCGCGCGCCGCAGGCCTGTGCCGTGCTCCTCAACAGCGGAAACGCCAATGCTTGCACCGGTCCTTGCGGCATCGCGGCAGCCAAGTCGCTCGCCGCGAGTCTGGCCGATGTGCTCGACTGCGGCGTGCGGCGCGTGCTGGTTTGCTCGACCGGACGTATCGGCGTGCCTTTGCCAGTGGAAAAAATGGCGGATAAGCTTCCGGAGTTGGCCGCGCGCTTGTCGGTTGAGGGCGGCGAGGATGCGGCACAGGCCATTATGACGAGCGATACTTTTGCCAAAGAGTTCGCCGTCGAGGTGCGTGCCCCGGGCGGTGCGTTCCGGGTCGGCGGGATGGCCAAAGGGGCGGGGATGATCGACCCGAATATGGCGACCATGCTCTGCCTGGTGACCACCGACGCGAAGATTTCCAAGGGCACGCTGCAAAACGCCTTGCACACCGCAGTGGAGCGCAGCTTCAACCGCATCACGGTGGACGGTGATATGAGCACGAACGACACCGTGCTGGTGCTGGCCAATGGCGCGGCAGGCGGCGCGCCGATCAAGAGCGGTTCGCTCGAGTATGCCCTCTTCACCGAGGCGCTCAATGAAGTCTGCACCCGGTTGGCCTTCATGATCGTGCGCGACGGCGAGGGTGTTTCGAAATTCGTCACCGTGCAGGTGCGCGGGGCCTCCAGCCTGCAGGCGGCGCGCAAGGTGTCCGAGGCGGTGGCCAATTCCACTTTGGTCAAATGCGCCTGGGCGGGGAACGACCCGAATTGGGGACGCATCCTTGATGCCGCCGGCTACTGCGGGGTGCGGATCCGGGAGGAATTGGTCGACATTTACTACGACGGCGTCGCTGCGGTGCGCGGGGGAATGGCAGCGCCCACGCCGAAGGACAAGCTGGTCAAAGCGGTCTCCGGCGACAAGTTCACCGTGACGATCGACCTGCACCAAGGGAAAGCCTTCTACACGGTCTACACCACCGACCTGACGGCGAAATACGTCGAACTCAACTTGAGCGAATAGGATGAGCCTTTCCGATGCCAGTCTCCGGGCCGCGACGCTGATCGAGGCTTTGCCGTATTTGCAAAAGTTCCGCGGGCAAACCTTCGTTATCAAATACGGCGGCAGTGCGATGGAGAGCGTCGAGGCCGTCGAAGGGTTGTTGCGTGATGTGGTTTTTCTCGAGGCCGTGGGGGTCAATCCAGTGCTGGTCCATGGCGGTGGCAAGGCGATCAGTGCGCGCATGCGCGAAGCAGGGTTGACTGCGCGGTTCGTCAACGGGTTGCGGGTCACGGACGCCGACTCGATCCGCATCGTTGAAGATGTGCTGGACCGCGAGGTGAACCCCCGGTTGGTCGAAACGATCAAGCTATTCGGCGGCCATGCCATCGGATTTTCGGGGCGCGATGTGTTGCGCGCGGAAAAGCTGCCTGCGGTCGACGATGGCAAGGGTGGTGCGGAGGACATCGGCTTTGTCGGCCGGGTCACGGGGGTGGAAACGGCGGAGATCGAAAAAGTTCTTCGCGAGGAGGGTGTGCCCGTGATTTCCCCGGTGGCGCGCGGCGCTGACGGGCTCACTTACAACATCAATGCCGACGAGGCTGCGGCCGCCATTGCGGGCGCCTTGCGCGCGGCAAAGCTGGTCTTTCTCAGCGACGTGCCCGGGATCATGCGCGACAGGGAGGACCCCGGCTCGCTTATCCCCAGCGTGCGCACCGGCCAGGTGGACGCGCTCATCCGCCAGAAGGTGCTCGAAGGTGGCATGATTCCCAAAGTGCAAGGAGCGGTGGCCGCGTTGCGGGCCGGTGTGGGCAAGACGCATATGATTGACGGACGGTTGTCGCATGCTTTGCTCTTGGAGATATTCAACAATGAAGCAATCGGCACTGAAATTGTGGCTTAACTTGGTTTTCTGCGTGGCGTGCGCCCTTACGGCGCAGGCGGAATTCCGCGGTGCCTGGATTTCAACCGTGCACAACCTCGACTGGCCTTCGAAAAAAGGCCTGTCCGCCGCGGAACAAAAAGCGGAACTCATCCGCATTCTCGACTCGGCCGAGTCTCTCGGCCTGACCGATGTTTTTTTCCAGGTGCGCCCCGAAGGCGACGCCCTTTACCGTTCGTCGCTGGAGCCTTGGAGTCGCTTTCTTACCGGAACACAAGGCGAGGACCCCGGTTATGATCCGCTTGCTTTCTGCATAAGCGAGGCGGGGAAACGCGATATTCGCGTCCATGCCTGGCTCAATCCGTATCGCGCCTCGGTCAAAGCCGGGGCACCTCTCGCCACCAATCATATGGCGCGTCGCTACAAATCTCATGCCTACAAAGTCGGTTCAGTCGTCTGCATGGACCCCGGGGCCCGCGAAGTGCAGGACCATGTGGTCAAGGTGGTCGCTGACCTCGCCCGCCGTTATCCGGTGGCCGGCATCCATTTCGACGACTATTTTTATCCGTATCCTTCGGTCGGAAAGCTGCCGGACGGCAAAACTTACGAACGCTATCGCTCGGGAGGCGGAGATCTGTCGCAAGGAGATTGGCGCCGGGACAATGTGAACCGCCTCATTGCGCGATCCTCCCAAGCGGCGAAGGAAGCGCGTCCGGGTATCGTTTTCGGGGTGAGTCCTTTCGGTATCTACACCAAAGGCCAGCCATCCACGGTCAAAGCCGGGCTCGACCAGCTCAACGAGATTTATGCCGATCCGTTGAAGTGGATGCGCAGCGGCTGGGTCGACTACATCGCGCCGCAACTTTACTGGAAGGACCAATCCGACCAGTGTTTCACTGAGTTGCTCAAGTGGTGGCGCAGCCCGTCGGTCAACCCGCGGGGCGTTCCGGTTTACCCCGGAATCGCTGCTTACCGCATGAGCGAGCAGGGGTGGCCCGCGCAGGAGATTGTCCGGCAAGTCGGTCTCTCGCGCACGGTCGGTTCCGGTCCTTCCGGCCATGTCTTCTTCCGCATGGCGAATTTGGTCAACAACACCAAGGGAGTGTCGACCATGCTGAAAAAAGCCGGCTATTGAGGCAGAAGCAGCGCGCGGGCCACGGCGAGAAGCTTTTCCGGCGCGGAGAGGCGGTAGCGTTTTTCGGTCACTCGTAAATTGTCGCGCCGCATTTTTCCCAGAAGGGCACGGTAAATTGAGGCCATGATGCGGGCGGGAAGGAGGTTGCGCGCATCGGCGGAAGGCTGAAGGCGTGCGGCCTTTCCGAAAAGCTGCTCCGTTTCGGCGGCGAATTTCGCAAAATATTGCCCCGCGCCAGAGGGAAACGATGCGGGGTCCACCCCGGCGCCGGTCAGCTCGTCCAGCGGGTAATAGATGCGCTTGCGGCGGAGATCCGCGGCGGTGTCACGCAGGATATTGGTGTATTGCAACGCGCGCCCCAATGTCTCCGCATAATCCGCCGCACGGCGGGGGTCCGCGCCGAAAATCGGCAGGCAGATTTGTCCCACCGCTCCGGCCACCCGGTGGCAGTAGAGGTCGAGCTCGGACCGCGAGGCCATGCGCACTTGCGGGGCGAGGTCGGTGGCCGCGCCGTCGAGCAACTCGAGGAAAAGGCTCCGGTCGAGGTCGCGGCGCCGGATCAAGGAGGCGAGATTGTCCGGCAACCCCGACAAGTCCGCGGCGCGGAAACCCGCGCGCCAAGCCTCAAGTGCTTCCCTGCGGAACGCGGGCGGATGCGGCCCGCTGTCGGCCAAATCGTCGACCACGCGGCAGAACGCGTAGAATGTTTCGAGGTCATGGCGGCGGCCGGCGGGTAACAAGCGGAAGGCCGGCACGAAGCTCGACTTGCCGGCCCGGACGATGGCCGCCGCATCGAGGTATCCGGGCGGAAGGAGCGGATTCATGCGCCTTCAAGGCGTCCGCCGGTCATCTGAAGTGTGCGGTCGGCGGCGCGCGAGGCCGGTCCGTCGGCCCTGGCACCCCAGACCACGGTGAGGCCGAGTTCGTCCACGGCACGGCGGGCGAGGGGAACGAGAAGTTCCTCGGCGGCGGGCGATTCGGCCAGGAGCAGTTGCGGCCGGTGGATGATGGCGCGGGCAAAGGCGGCCACGGCCTGCGATGCGGGTGGAAGATCGCCGACCCGCTGCTCCGCCTGATCTTCCAGATGGCAAAACCTCAGCGCGGACAACGTGCGCTCGGCTTGTTCGGCCTCGGTCGTGCCGCCGGCCTTGAGGACGGGGAAGGCGATGTTTTCCAGGACGCTCAACGAGGGAAGAAGGGCGCAGGTCGGGAAAAGAAATCCGATATGTCGCTGGCGCAGCGCGTCGCGGGCGGGAGCCGGCAATTCTGTGGTGTTGATCCCGCCGAGCCAGACCTCGCCGGCATCGGGTTGCTCGAGCAGTCCGAGCACATGGAGCAGGAGGTTCTTTCCGCAGCCCTCCGGACCGCTGATGGCATGAAAATGGCCGGATTGGAAGACGGCGTTCGCGCCCCGAACGTGCGAATCGCCTTCACGCCATAGCGGCCGGACGCAGTGCAGTTCGCGGCAATGGAGCAGGGGGGCATTCATTGCGGGAGACTTCACCATGCATCGGCCGAAGGCGAAAGGCAGGAAGAATCTGTTGCCGTGCAGGCGGTGGGGCGGCACGATTGTGGTTCATGACGGTGGCCAACCAAATCACGCTCGTGCGCATCATGCTCATTCCGGTGTTTGTCGTGTTCGCCATTTACTATTCGGCGGGCGTGCGCGCCGGGGCGGCCGAGGAATCCTTGCGCTGGGCGGCCGTTGCCGTGTTTGTCGTTGCCGCGGCAAGCGATGGCCTCGACGGTTGGGTCGCGCGCCGCTTCAGCCAGCGAAGCGCTTTGGGCGTGGTGCTTGACCCCATCGCTGACAAGGGCCTCCTGCTCACCGCCATCATCACCTTGAGTCTTTATCCCTGGCCGGTGAGTCTGCCGCTCTGGTTCCCTGTGCTCGTCATCGCGCGTGACGTGGTCATTCTCGTTGGCTGCGGGCTGCTCAAATTTTTCACCGGTGATGTCGAAGTGCGACCCAGTATGCTCGGGAAAATTGCCACCGCCCTGCAGATGGCTGCCGTGGCCTGGGTGCTCTTGCAGATTCCTGAACAGCAGTGGGTCGTCTGGGTGGCCGGGCTCTTCACTTTGCTCAGCGGCCTCGGCTATATGTGGCGTGGTATGCACGCCATGGAAGGGGCCGCGCAAGCGCAATGAAAAAAGCCGTCCTCGTGGGCCGTCCGAACGTCGGAAAGTCCGCCCTCTTCAACCGCCTCGCCGGGCGGCGCATTTCCATCGTGCACGACCAACCTGGGGTGACGCGCGACAGCATTGAGGCGGTCTGCAAACTCGGCCAGAACGCCTTCGGCATCGTCGACACCGGCGGCATTGGCGCTTCGCCGGATCCCGATTTTGCCGAAGCCACGCACCGCGCGGCCGATCATGCCCTGGTGGGTGCCGATGTCGTGCTCTTTGTCGTCGACGGACAGGACGGACTCCTCCCGCTCGACAACGAGTTGGCCGCGAAGCTGCGCCGCGCCTCGTGCCCGGTTGTGCTGGTGGTCAACAAGATCGATGATCCGAAACACGACGATCGCGAGGCGGAGTTCGAGCGTCTTGGCTTTCCGCGCCTGGTCGGGGTCAGTGCGGTGCATGGTCGCGGCACCAGCGACCTGATCTCGGCCATCGACGAGGCCTTCGGGGCGGCCGAAGAAAAAGTCGAGGCTCCCGAGGTCAAGATCCCGCCCCGCATCGTCATCATCGGCCGTCCGAACGTCGGCAAGTCCTCCTTGACCAACGCGCTGCTTGGCAGCGCGCGGGCCATTGTCAGCGAAATCGCCGGCACGACCCGCGACGCGCTCGAGGTGCCCTGCGAGTTGGGCGGGCACAATTACCTCCTGCTCGACACGGCGGGGATCCGTCACCGTTCCAAGCACAACACATCGGTCGAAGTCTTCAGCGTCATGCGCTCCGAGGAAGCGATTCGCATGGCCGACGTCTGCGTGCTGGTCGTCGACGCCCAAGTCGGTGTGACCGAGCAAGACAAGCGCATCGCCGGTCTGGTGCAAAAAGCGCGAAAAGCCGTGGTCATTGCGGTGAACAAGTCCGACCTCATTCCGGAGGAGGACCAAAAGCGCGACGGCCTCAAGGAACAGCTTGCCATGTGGCAATCGCAGCTCTTTTTCCTGCCCTACGCTCCGATGGTCCTGCTCTCGGCCAAGACCGGCGACAATTTGCAGCGTCTCGGGACCACGCTGGAAAAAGTGCGCCAGCACGCCACCCGCCGGCTTGGCACAGGCGAGTTGAATCGCGTGGTCCGCGACGCCATGAGTCTCCACCCGCCACCCCTGAAAGGCACGCGCCGGTTGAAGGTCTTTTACGCGACACAACTCGAGGAAACTCAACCCCGTCCCTTTGCCCCGGTGCGGTTCCTTCTCTTCGTCAATGCCCCCGGCCTGCTCACGCCGACCTACGAAACGTATCTTACCGCCCAATTGCGCCGGGTCCGCGAATATCCGGGCCTGCCGCTCATCCTCGATTTGCGCGCCCGCCCGGAATCGGAAAAACGCTTGCGCACCCGCGGCGGGAAACGTCCGGCCAAACGTGCGCCGGCCAAGCGGCGCTGAATGGCGTCCGCCGGACTTGGCACGGACGTTGCTTTTCTTGCCGCCGGAGGGTGAGTTTTTCTTTGCCCCCGACGCTGAAATCCTTAACTTGAACGATCTGTCCGGTCCCGGCCGGCCCAGCCCATGAAAAGACCCGCACGCCAAGGACTTTACGACCCGCAATTCGAGCACGAATCCTGCGGGGTTGGCTTCGTAGCCAACATGAAGGGCGTCAAGTCGCACCAGATCGTCGAGCAGGGCCTGCAAATCCTGGTTAACTTGGAGCACCGCGGTGCCTGCGGGTTCGAGGAAAACACGGGTGACGGTGCCGGCATCCTTATCCAGATGCCGGACAAATTTCTCCAAGCTGTGGCCAAGGAAGAGCACATCAATCTCCCGGCCGCCGGTCACTACGGCGTGGCCATGGTCTTCCTCCCGCCCGAGAAGCAGCTCCGCCAAAAAATCGAGGAGCGCTTCGAGCAGGTGGTCCGGGCCGAAGGGCAGAAATTTCTCGGCTGGCGCACCGTCCCGACCGACAACTCGACTTTGGGTGAGACGGCCAAGTCCGAGGAACCCGAAGTCCGTATGGCTTTTGTCGGGCGCAGTCCGTCGATCAAGGACGACCTTGCTTTCGAGCGGAAACTTTACGTCATCCGTCACCGCCTCTTCAACGAGGTGCGCTACGCCGGCGCCCCCGGTGGCAGCTTCTTCTACATCCCGAGTTTCTCCTCCCGCACCATCGTCTTCAAAGGCATGTTGACCACGGCGCAGGTCGCGGAATTTTATCCCGACCTGACCGACCCCCGCATGGAAAGCGCGCTGGCGCTGGTTCATTCGCGTTTCAGCACGAACACCTTCCCGAGTTGGGACCGCGCGCACCCCTACCGCTACGTGGCGCACAATGGCGAGATCAACACCCTCCGCGGCAACGTCAATTGGATGCACGCCCGCGAGTCGCAGTTCGCCTCGCCGCTCTTCGGCGAGGACATGGAGCAGCTCAAGCCGATCGTCCACCAGGACGGCAGCGACTCGGCCATGTTCGACAATTGCTTCGAATTCCTCGTCCTTTCCGGCCGTCCGCTCGCCCACGCCGCCGTCATGATGATCCCCGAGCCGTGGGCCAAACACGGCAGCATGCCGCAGGACCACAAAGATTTTTACGAATACCATTCCTGTCTCATGGAGCCGTGGGATGGTCCCGCCGCGGTCGCCTTCACCGACGGCACGCAGATTGGCGCCGTCCTCGACCGCAATGGCCTCCGTCCCTGCCGCTATTACGTGACCAAAGACGACCTCGTCGTCATGGCTTCCGAGGTCGGCGTGCTCGACATCGAGCCGGAGCGCGTCGCGCACAAAGGCCGCCTCCAGCCCGGCCGCATCTTCCTCGTCGATACGAAGGAAGGGCGCATCATTTCGGACGAAGAAATCAAAGCCTCCCTGGCCAAAGAGCATCCCTATGGCGAATGGCTGAAAGACAACTTGATCAAACTGGAAGATCTGCCGGCCGGTGCCGAGCCGGCGCACCCGGACCACGAGACCGTGACCACGCGGCAATTCGCTTTCGGCTACACGCAGGAAGACCTCAATCTGATCATTGCCCCGATGGCGCGGACCGCCGTCGAGCCGATTGGTTCGATGGGCAACGACTCGCCGCTGGCCGCCCTCTCCGACAAACCCAAGCTGCTCTACAACTATTTCAAGCAGCTCTTCGCGCAGGTCACCAATCCTCCGATCGATTCGATCCGCGAGGAAATCGTCACCTCGACGCTCACCACACTCGGCTCGGAAGGCAATCTCCTCGAGCCCACGCCGCAGAGCTGCCGCCAGATCCAGCTGGCCTCGCCGGTCATCACGAACGAGGAACTGGAAAAGCTCCGCGTCCTCGACCGCCCCGGTTTCAAGTCCGCCACCCTGCCTATCCACTATGAGGTGGCCGGCGGCGGATCCGCCCTCGAAAAGGCGCTGTCCGAACTCTTCAAGGCCGCCGACCGCGCGATCGCCGAAGGGGTCAACATTCTCATTCTCTCCGACCGCGGGGTGACCGAGGAAAAAGCGGCCATCCCCGCGCTCCTCGCCATGTCCGGCCTGCACCATCACCTCGTGGCCGACGGCACGCGCACGCAAGTCGGCCTCGTCCTTGAGTCCGGCGAGCCCCGGGAAGTGCACCACTTCGCCCTGCTCACCGGTTACGGCGCGGGCGCGGTCAACCCGTATCTTGTCTTCGAATCGATCGAAGAAATCATCCGCCGCCAAAACCTCACGGGGATCGACGTGTCGAAAGCGATCAAGCAATACGTCAAGGCCGCGGTCAAAGGCATCGTCAAAACAATGTCCAAGATGGGCATTTCCACCATCCAGAGCTACCGCGGTGCGCAAATTTTCGAAGCGGTCGGTCTGAACAGCGAGGTGGTTGACACCTATTTCAAATCGACCGCCTCCCGCATCGAGGGCATCGACCTGGCCGGCATTGCCCGCGAGGTGGAAGAGCGCCATCTCCGCGCCTACCCCGGCGGTGACTACCGCGACGAAGTGCTCGACGCGGGCGGGGTTTATAAGTGGCGCCATGACGGCGAGCACCATGCTTTCAACCCGACCACCATCCACCTCCTGCAGCACGCCTGCCGCACGGGGGACCTCGGTGCCTTCCGCAAATACACCGACTCGGTCAACGACCAGTCGAAGAAGCTTTCCACCCTGCGCGGACTCATCGACTTCGAATTTCCGGAAAATGGCGGGATTCCGGTCGAGGAAGTCGAAACGGTCGAATCGATCATGAAGCGCTTCAAGACCGGCGCCATGTCGTACGGCTCGATCAGTTCGGAAGCCCACGAGACGCTGGCCATCGCCATGAACCGGATCGGCGGCAAGAGCAACACGGGCGAAGGCGGCGAAGACCCCGAGCGTTTCATGACTCTGCCCAATGGCGACTCGAAAAACAGCGCGATCAAACAAGTCGCCTCCGGCCGTTTCGGCGTGACCAGCTACTACCTCTCGCAGGCCAAGGAACTGCAGATCAAAATCGTGCAGGGCGCGAAGCCCGGCGAAGGCGGCCAGCTCCCGGGCACCAAGGTTTATCCCTGGATCGCCAAAGTGCGCCACTCCACTCCGGGCGTCGGGCTCATCTCGCCGCCGCCACACCACGACATTTATTCGATCGAGGACCTCGCCGAATTGATTCACGACCTCAAGAATGCCAACCGCCACGCCCGCGTCTCGGTCAAGCTGGTCAGCGAAGTCGGGGTCGGCACCGTCGCGGCCGGGGTGGCCAAGGCCCATGCCGATGTCGTCCTGGTCAGCGGATACGACGGCGGCACCGGCGCGTCCCCGCTTTCCAGCGTGCAACATGCCGGCATGCCATGGGAGCTCGGCCTGGCCGAGACGCACCAGACTCTCCTGCTCAACAACCTCCGCAGCCGCATTGTCGTCGAGGTCGACGGACAGCTCAAAACCGGCCGCGATGTGGTCATCGGTGCCCTCCTCGGTGCCGAGGAGTTCGGTTTCGCCACCGCGCCACTCGTCGTCATGGGTTGCATCATGATGCGCGCCTGCCACCTCAACACCTGCCCGGTCGGCGTGGCCACCCAGGACCCCGAGTTGCGCAAAAAATTCACCGGCGATGCCGACCACGTGGTCAACTTCATGCGCTTCATCGCCACCGAGGTGCGCGAACTCATGGCCAAACTTGGCTTCCGCAACCTCGATGAAATGGTCGGCCGGGTGGACAAGCTCGTCATGCGCAAAGCCGTCGACCATTGGAAAGCGCAGGGGCTCGACTACTCGCGCATTCTTTACGCACCCGAAGTCGGCGACGAAGTCGGCCGTTACTGCACGATGAAGCAGGACCACGGGATCGAGAAGTCGCTCGACATGACCACCTTGCTCAAAGTCTGCGAGCCGGCCATCAAGAAAGGCAAAAAAGTCCACTCACGCCTGCCGATCAGGAACGTCAATCGGGTGGTCGGAACGATTGTCGGCTACGAAATTTCCAAGGTCCACGGGCTGGAGGGGCTGCCCGAGGATACCATCACGCTCGATTTTGTCGGCTCGGCCGGACAGAGTTTCGGCGCTTTCGCCCCGCGCGGGCTGACCCTGCGCCTCGAGGGCGATGCCAACGACTACGTGGGCAAAGGTTTGAGCGGCGGCAAGATCATCATCCAGCCGTCGCCCGAGTCCGATTTTGCCGCGGAAAAGAACATGATCATCGGCAACGTTGCCCTCTACGGCGCGACCGGCGGTGAGGTTTACATCCGCGGGATGGCCGGCGAGCGCTTCTGCGTCCGCAACAGCGGCGCCTGCACGGTGGTTGAAGCGGTGGGCGACCACGGTTGCGAATACATGACCGGCGGCCGGGTGGTCGTGCTCGGTCCGACCGGACGCAACTTCGCCGCGGGTATGTCGGGCGGCATCGCCTACATCCTCGATGCCGACGGCACCTTCCATACCAACTGCAACTTGGACATGGTCGACCTTGACCGCGTGGAAAACGCCGAAGAGATCGCCGAACTGAAGTCGATGATCGAACGGCATGCCCATCTCACCGGCAGCACCCGCGCCACCGAAGTGCTGGCCGCATGGGAGGAGACCTTGCCGAAATTCGTCAAGGTCATGCCGAAAGATTACAAGCGCGTCCTTCTTGCCATGGATCGCGTCATGGCCGCCGGCCTGAGCGGCGACGAGGCAGTCATGGCCGCTTTCGAGGAAAACGCCCGCGACCTCGCCCGGGCGGGAGGCAACTGATTTATGGGCAAGCCGACCGGATTCAAAGAATTCACCCGCGAGATCCCCGCCGATCGTTCGCCGCTCGAGCGCATCCGCGATTGGGAGGAATTTCATGTGCACACCGCGGAGGAAAAACTCCGCGAGCAGGGTGCGCGCTGCATGGATTGCGGCACGCCGTTTTGCCAGACCGGCATGATTCTCAACGGCGCGGCCAGCGGTTGTCCGATCAATAACCTCATTCCGGAATTCAACGACCTGGTCTATCGCGGTCTCTGGCGCGAGGCCCTCGACCGCCTGCACAAGACGAATAACTTCCCCGAATTCACCGGCCGCGTCTGTCCCGCACCCTGCGAAGGCGCCTGCGTGCTCGGCATCATCGAGCCGCCGGTCACGATCAAAAATATCGAATTTTCCATCATCGAGCGCGGCTTCGAGGAAGGTTGGGTCGTCCCGCATCCTCCGAAAAAACGCACCGGCAAAAAAGTCGCAGTGGTCGGTTCCGGCCCCGCCGGTCTGGCCTGTGCGGACCAACTGAACAAAGCCGGTCATCTCGTCACTGTTCTCGAGCGCGCCGACCGCATTGGCGGACTCCTCACTTACGGCATTCCCAACATGAAGTTGGACAAGGATGACATCGTCCAGCGCCGGGTTGATATCCTCGCGGCCGAAGGCATCGAGTTCGTGACCAACGCCAATGTCGGACAAAGCTATCCGGTCGAAAAACTCCGCCAGGATTTCGATGCCGTCGTGCTTTGCTGCGGCGCCACCCAGGCGCGCGATCTCACGGTCGATGGTCGCGACCTTGACGGAATTTATCCGGCCATGGAATTCCTCAGCACAAACACCAAGTGCCTCCTCGACGGCACAGAAGTGCCCGCGCATCTCTCGGCCAAGGACCGTCACGTCGTGGTCATCGGCGGCGGCGACACCGGGACGGATTGCGTCGGCACCTCCATCCGCCATGGCTGCAAAAGCGTGGTCCAATTGGAAATTCTGCCCAAGCCACCCGCGACCCGCGCCCCGAACAACCCGTGGCCCGAATGGCCGAAGATTTACCGCATGGACTACGGGCAGGAAGAAGCCGCCGCCCTCTATGGCGCCGACCCACGGGTCTATTGCACCACGACAAAAAAATTTGTCGGCGATGCGAACGGCCGGGTCAACGAATTGCACACTGTGCAGATCGAGTGGAAGCTCGACCCCCAGGGCCGTTACTCCCCGGTAGACGTGGCGGGCACGGAGAAAGTCATCCCCGGACAACTCGTCCTCCTTGCCATGGGCTTCCTTGGACCCGAGAAGCCTCTGGTGGAAAAGCTCGGTCTCGCCATCGACGACCGCAGCAATGTGAAAGCCGACTACGGCAAGTTTTCAACCAGCGTGGAGGGAGTCTTTGCGGCCGGTGACATGCGCCGCGGCCAGAGCCTTGTCGTCTGGGCGATCAATGAAGGCCGTGCCGCGGCCCGCGAATGCGACCGCTTTTTGATGGGCGTGAGCAACCTGCCCTGACCTCGCGGGCTCATTCCTCCAACTCGTCCGCGTCGTCGGCCCTCAGGGCGGGTTCCATCCGCCGAAGCTTTTCGCCCAGCATGACCACGGCCACCCCGCCGAGGATCAAAGCCAGACCAACCATGGCGCCCGTCCCGACGATCTCACCGAGCACCAGCCATCCGGCCACCGCGGCAATGGCCGGAGAGACGTAAAACTTCGTCGTCACCACTGCGGCTGGCAGGTACCGGAGCAACCAATTCATCGCGGAGAAAGCGGCCAGCGAGTGAACAACAAGGAGGAAGAAGAACGAGGAAAGAACCGGTGCGGTGAAATCCTGGGGCGACACTTGGACGGCCTCGCCGGTCGCCAGTCCGATGACCCACAAGTAAGTCCCGCCCAGCACCATCATCCACGCGACATTGTTCACCGTATCGGGGGAGGGGGGACGGTGGCGCACGTCCAGCGTGCCGATGGCAAAGAGTAGTGCGGAGGCGAGCAGCACCCAAGTGCCCGCCGCCGCACCTCCGGTGCCGCCCTGCGCAAGGTTCGGGATAACGAGCAAGGTCACGCCAAGTGCGCCGAGCAGAAGGCCGCCGGCAATCAACCAGGTGGGTTTTTCCCCGCGCGGCCGCAACGCTTCGATCACCGCAACCCAAAGCGGCACCGAAGCCTTGATCATGGCTGCCGCGCCGGAAGCCAACCCGAGTTTCTCGCCCAGCGTGACCAGTCCGACGCCCCCGACGAAAAGAAAGAATGCCGCCCGCCCCGCCCGCCTCATGCCCCCTCGTGGCAAGGCCAGCGAGCCTCCGCGGGCCAGGCGCCACCCCATCATGATGAAGCCCGCGAGCAGGACATGCGAGCCCGCGAAGAGAAACGCCGGCAGCGTTTCCACCGCAATTTTGACCGCGAGGAAATTCAAGCCATAGCCCACATAAACAATGGCGAAGGCCACCGCGATCAGCCGGAAGGGTGGCAACGTGTTTCGTTCCAGCGGCAATGTGGAGATCGGGGTCATCACGCGGGTGGAAACATGACAGGACGCACCCCGACCCGACAATGGCAACCCGGGACTTCGTCCTTGCCAGGCCCTCGCCATCCAGCCCAACCTTATCTCATGAGATTTGTCCTCCTTTTTCTTCTCATCATTGTCGCCCCGGGTCTGGCCCAAGACGCGGTGGACGTGGTCACCGCGGGTTCTCCACGAAAAATCACGGCAATGGAAAAATGGGGACTGACCATGGAGCAGTATTTGCTCATCGACCCTTCGCGCCGTCCCAGCGGCAACACTTTCAAATACTGGCGCGCCCGAGGCCGCGGACCTTATGGCAACCTGCTCGAGCGCATCCCCGGCGGACCTCGCCGGCCGGTCAACCCCTGATCCTCATCGGACCCATGTCCTCCACCTTCCTTCGTCTCTCGTTTCTCGGTGCCGCTCTCGCCCTCGGCGGTTGCGCCGGCTTCACGTTCTGAGTTGTCCGTTGATGAGATCAGCCTTTCGGACGGTTCTTGGTCTGGCGGTTGTTTGGTCGTTCGCCGCCTGCGACCGTCCGCCGGAACCAGCGCCTCCGCAGGCCCCACCCACCGCTTCCGACGCGGCAAAGCAATTTTTTCAGGGCTACCGCGGCGACTACCGCCAGGCCGACCCGGCCCTTCTCTCACGAGCTCTCGCCGCGGCCCTCCAATCGGCGGCGGAAGGTGAGAAAGAATCGGCAGCCCGGGTCAAAGCCAGCGAGTTCCCGACGGACAAACCCCTCCTGCTCGAAGGCGAAATCTTTGCCGGCCTGTATGAAGGCTTTACCAGTTTCGAAGTCGGTCCTGAGCGTACGGATGACGGTCTGACTTCCGTGGAGGTCCGCTTCCGCAACGAGCCCTACAATGTCGCCTGGACCGACGAGGTCCTCCTGGTCAACGAAGAGGGTTGGAAGATCGACGACGTGCGCTACTCGGGGAAAAAAGCCGGCTTGCTCGGATTGCGCGATGTTTTGCAGGATTTCGAAAGTTCTCTGGCCGCCGAAGCACCAACCCCCACCACCCCACTATGAAAATCACCCGTCCTATCCTCTTCCTTGCCCTCGTTGCCCTGGCCGCTTGTTCGCCTGAGCGCGAGGCCGTTCTTTCCTTGGCCCCGGTCCCCTTCGCCATGAAAACAGCCGAAGGAATCCTCGCCCGTTTGAGCACGGGACCGATCGAAGGCCCGTTCGCTGAGGAGGTGCAAAAGGCCGGAGCCCTGGCCTCCGCCACTGTTTACTACAGTCCGCTCGAACAGGCCGAAAAAGTCATTTTCATGACCGCCTACTGGTTTCCCGAGGACCAGTTTGATGTTCTCCAGAATCCGGATTCCCCGCCGCTCTTCGGCTTCGAAGTTCTGCGGCAAGACGGGAAAGTGCTCAGCGTGGCCGGGCCCGTCGACTCCATCTTTGCGCCCGACACGCCCGACGGGAAAAACCTCATCGACCTCTACGGCGCGATTTATCTCCCGGAGACCTACCGCGCGGGCGAGTAGCCGTATCGGCGAAAAAGCGACAGCGTCGCGCGCGGCGTTTCTACTCTTCCGCGTCCCGCCACGACTCGACCCAGTCGATTACGTTGGCCATCACGCCGTCGCTCAGCAAGGCATGGCCAACGCCCGGCAGGGTGAGGACCTCCGCAGCGGGCAGCGCCGTGCGCAGCATGGTCCGCGCCTGCGGCTCCACGATGCGATCCGACCCGGCCTCGACGATAAGCACGCGGGCGCCAAGCGGAAATCCGTCCGGCAAGCGGTGGCATCCGGCGAGCAAATCGAGATCCTGTCGCAGCCGCGCCCGGTTGGCTTCGTCCAGCGGACCATCCAAGGGCCCCGGCGGGAGCAGATCGGCCGACTGCGGTTCGGCCACTTTGGCCGTGAAATTCCCGAGCATCTCACGGGCCCGGACTTCGTCCTCCAAGCTGGCGGCCATCCCCGTCAAAGCAGCCCTTAGGCGGCGGCCTTCGCGCCCCGGGGGAACAAAAGTGGCGAAACTGGCCAGCAGTACCACGGCATCGGCCTGGGCGAGGACGTTGGCCGGAATCATGTGCGGCCCGAGCGAGCGGCCGATGACCAGTCGACGCCCTGCTGTCCCCGGTCCGGGCCACGCGGAGACGCGGGGCGGCAGGGCACCGTAGCCCCGTTCGCCCGCGTGCCAGAGCCATCCCCGAGAGTCCGTCGCCTTTCTCCATGGCTCCCAAGTTCGTGCGTCCCGTCCCCACCCGTGCATGGCGACCACTTGCAGTGG
>CAIZMQ010000147.1 GCA_903934135.1 uncultured Verrucomicrobiota bacterium | reverse complement strand
TTTCCGCATTTCTGCACGGCTCTCTCTTGCTGCGCTCGCTTTCGTCGTGCTCATCCAATCGGCCATTGGCGCCACTTACACGGTCAACAACGCCTCGGATTTCAACAGCTTGCCCCGGCTGAATGCGGGTGACGTTGTGAAGTTAAACAGCGGAACCTACGACGCAATCAACAAGACACTAGAGAGTTCGATTTCCGACGACGCAACCGCGAAAAGCAATCCGGTCCTTGTCTACGCCGTCACGCCGGGCGGCGTGGTCGTCAATGCCCCTTCCCAGATCACGCTTTCCGGGCGCGGCATCACCTTGGCCGGTTTGGACTTCAACGCGAACAGTGGAATTCCAGCCGGTTCCTCCTACCTAGTAGGCACGGCTTCGGGTTCCCGCTACATGACGTTGTCGCACCTCCGCTTCAACGGCTGCTCCGCAGGTAACACGGACGGTAAGTGGATCTACGTCCAGGGATTTTATGCCACCATCGAATATTGCACCCTGACCGAGCGGCCCGACACGATCCGCAACGCCACCATCGCCTTCCTGCCCAACACCGCAGAGGGCGGCGTGACTGTGCCGCGGTTGCACAAGGTGCGCTACTGCTACTTCGGACCACGCTATGCCGTCCCGCAGGATGTCAACAGCGACACGGACAACGGTTTCGAATCGCTCCGCATCGGCGTGGGCGATGTCCAGACCTTCGACATGCAGGTCACCGTCGAGCGCAACGTTTTCTACCGCTCCATCTGGCGGACGGACGGGCTGACCGCGGGCGAACCGGAGATCATCTCGATCAAATCCAAGGGCAACAAAATCCTCAACAACACCATTCTCGAAAGCCAGGGCGGTATCTGCTTCCGCAGCGGCGCGGGCAGCACGGTCGAAGGGAACTTCATCTTCGGCGGCGGCTACTACACCAACGGGACGAACATCTGGCTCGGCACGGCCAGCGCCAACCAGGGCGGGATCCGTGTGATCGGGCCGGACCAGATCGTCCGCAACAACTACATCGCAAACGTCGTCGGGAACGGTATCCGCGCCTCGCTCTGCGTCATGTCGGGAGAGTCGGATTACAACGCCGGCGATCCGGCCAAGAGCATCGGCAATACCGGTTCCTACCAGCCGGCCCACAACGCGAGGATCTACAACAACACGTTCATCAACTGCAAAGAGATGAGCTTGGGTCTGCTTTCCAACGACAGCCTCACCAACAGCAGCGGTGCTTACGTGGCGAAATCGCCGACCAACGTGCAGATGTTCAACAACGTCTGGCAGGGCGGCAACAGCGCGACCACCAGCGCGATCAATCGGGAGACGAGCAATGTGACCGGCTATGCGCCCATCGTCCTCGGGGGCTCGGGAGCCAACTACATCTACGAACCTAACTCGGGCAAATACGGATGGAACGGACTGAGCAACAGCACCTATACGACCGCCAGCCCGCTGATCAACAGCAACTTCGACAACTACAAGATCCCCACGACCAACAGCCCGCTCTTGAACAAGGGGACGAACACCCTCGCCGCCACCACGGATATCCGCGCGCTGGCCCGTCCAACGAACAACACCGATATCGGTTGTTTCGAAGCGGAAGTGGCAGGCAGCGGTCTCAAGCCCCTGCTCAAAAGCGAAGTGGGCGTGGTCTTCGACGGCGGCCCATCTTCCTACCCAGTGGCGGGCAGCGGCGACAGCAGGCCGACCATTTTGACCGCGGCAATACCCGGCGGCAGCGTGGGGAGCTCTTATTACCAGCTCATGCAAGCCAGCGGCGGCGATGGACTTTTGGTCTGGAGCATCAGCAGCGGCAGCCTCGCTCCGGGTCTGACACTGTCCGGCGGGGGCATTCTCTCCGGAACACCGACGACCATCGGCACCTACACGTTCACGGCGCGCGTGACAGACAGTGATGCCGTCGGACCCGACTATGCCGAGAAAGCCTACAGCCTCATGGTGGCTTCGAGCGGCGGCGCCAAACTGACCATCAGCGGTGTCAAGGCCTACAGCACGTCTTCCGGGTCAAAAACGTCCTACTCCTACGACGGAGCGACCAGCACCCGGTGGAGCACCACGGTGACCTCGAAGAACCCGAACACCAACGGGACCAACTTCGGCAAAGACTGCGCGTGGATCTGGTGGGATCTCGGCGAGAACAAGAACCTCACCTCGCTGAAACTGAATTGGTACAACGGTTCCACCCGCACCTACGCCTATCAGATCGATAGCGCGACCAACACCAACAGTTGGACGACGATCCTTCCCAAGACAAATTCAACAACCAACGGCTTGACCAACGGTTACCAGACAGTGGACCTCGGCAACACCTCGGGCCGGTATGTACGACTGGTTAGTTGGGGCAATTCGACCAGCAACGGTTACATCCACGTCGCCGAGTCTGAAATCTACGGCTCCGCCACCGCGACCCAGGACCCGAGAAAAAAGCAGTCGATCGTGTTCGGCGCACTCGACCAGGCTTTGGAGACGGACCCTCCCGTCGCACTCTCCGCCTACTCGCTGTCCGAGAACAATACCTCGACCGATCTTCCCGTCGGCTATGATAGCTCCGACCCCAACGTGGCGGTCATTGACGGCAGCACGGTCACCATCACTGGTTCCGGCTCGACTTGGATCACGGCCAGCCAATCCGGGGACACGAGTTACCAAGCCGCCACCCCGGTGCAGCAAATACTCACGATCACCGCCGTGGTGCCCGACATCACCAGCGCCACCACCGTGACGGCGCAGCGGGGCCTGCCGTTCCGTTACCAAATCACCGCTTCGCGCGATGCCACCAGCTTCAGCGCGCCCAATCTTCCGGCCGGGCTGACCCTCGACACCGTGACCGGAAAAATCGCGGGAACACCGTCCGTCCCGGGCTTGTTCGCCGTCACCCTCACCGCCGCGAATTCCGCCGGAACCGGGAATGCCATCCTGAACCTGAATGTGGTCGAACCCTATGTGTATGAGACTTTCGAGAGCTACACGCTCGGGGCGGCAGTTCCGCTGGTGGCGCCCTCGAGTGTGACCAGTGGAATCAAGGCATCGGGCCAAGTGACCAACTCGGCGGGCAACAGCATCATCGGAGGAGCGGGCGGAAAGGTGGCATGGTTCAATGATACTTCGACGAGCTCGGGACAGCTGGAATTCAATGCCGGTGCTTCGGGGCAGTCCTCTTTGGCAGCCAGCTTCGAGCTTTTGAATAACGCCGCGCCCAGTGCCTCGGGTGCTATGCCACTTATCGTCGGCTTGGCCGCTTGGAATACCGCGAACACCACCGCGGGAGGAAGCGCCTCCAAACGAATCGCGGCCTTGGAATTCAACCAGTTTGGTTCGTTAACCACACCTGCCTGGTCGATCAAGGGGGCGACGACGAATGGCTTTACCTACAACCTCACCAACAAGCAGACCGTTCATCTTTTTGCCAACGATCACGACGCAAACACGATCAACTTTGTGGGGCCGGACGGCAACGTGCGGACGCTGGACACCAACAGCCTCGCCGTTTTTCTCAACCACGGCTTCATCGGCATGTATGGGTTGAATCTGGCAGCAGTCGACAACTCTGCCTCCCCCGGCGTCACCTTAACCGGAAACAACAACCTCGGACGGCTCTGCTTCAACACCAGCACCGCCAACACGGGCAACTGGCTCATCGACAACGTTGTCGTTTCGGACATGCCGACCGATGTGGTCATCCCCGCACCGTCGGCACCGATCCTCACGAGTCCGTCCACCGCCAGCGGGCAGGCCGGCTACGCTTTCACCTACAACACCACCACTTCGGAGTTGCCCGACAGCTATGTTTACGAAGGTACTTTACCGACGGGACTGTCCTTCAATCCAGCCACCGGAGCGATTTCCGGCACGCCCAACCAGAGCGGTGTTTTTCTGGTGACGATCTATGCGGGCAACTCAGCCGGAACCAGTTCCTTGGATGTCACCATCACCATCGCTCTCGCGCCGCCCAATGTTTTCTCGGGAAGCGATCCGAGTTTGAACACGGCCGCGAGCTGGAGTCTGGGGGCCGCACCAACCGCATCGTCGAGCGGTGGTTCCTACACGGATCTGGTCTTCTCCTCCAGCGCCGCCAATCTCACGACCAGCGCGGGCAACATCAACGGCAAATCTTGGAACGTCACCAACGGGTCCAACTACACCGTAAGTTCGGTCAGATCCGATACTCTGACCGGCACCACCTATAAAATGGGCAACACGGGCGGCACGGATACTTCGCCGTTTACCAACACCGTCACCGGAGTGGAAAACGAAATGGCATTTTTGACCAACAACTCGAGCCTGACTCTGTCCCCCCAGAGCATTAGCAACTCCATTGCAGCCACGCTCGAGCTTCGCAACAGCGGTGTCGTCAGGATCGAAACTGGTTCCACCCTGAATATTCCCTGCAATATCCAGCAGACCTCCAGCAGCTCAGCCTATGCCATAACCAAAAGGGGAGGCGGAAGGCTCGTCCTTTCCGGCAGCAACAGCTACACCGGCGCGACCGTCATCGAGGCGGGAACTCTGGCGCTGGGCGGAAGCGGATCTTCCGCCGTCACGGTGAAATCCAATGCGATTGTGGAGGTCGCGCTGGCCGATCCTGGAACCGCCTCCGCGACAATCTCCGGAGCAGCACTTGCTCTCGAGGCGGGGTCCCGCGTCAAAATCATCGGATCACCGGTTGTCGGATCGAACTACACCTTAGTCACAGCCGCATCGGTTATCAGCGCCGCCACACTCGACCCCGCGCTGAGCGGCCACCAACTGACCGTCTCGGGCAACG
>CAIZMQ010000146.1 GCA_903934135.1 uncultured Verrucomicrobiota bacterium | reverse complement strand
CCGGGCCGCGCCGCTTTGGAGGATTTGGTTCCGGTGATCCGCCCCAAGTTGCAGTGGGAGGGACACCAAGTGGCTTGGCCTTTGGATGTCCACATGCTCGGCCTGTATTGCAACTTGGATCTTTTCCGCAAGGCCGGATTGGTCGACTCCACGGGTCAGCCCCACATTCCGGTGAACCGTCGCGACTTTCTTGAGGCGGGGGCGGCACTGCGCAAGCTGAGCACGCCGGATCGGGAAATTTGGGGTTTTGGCATCGCCGATCCCAATCTCATCGCGCTGACTTCATGCTACCAGCAGGGCGGGCGGTTGATGAGCCCCGATTTGTCGACGCCGGCGCTCGATTCCCCGGAGAATGTGGCGGGTCTGGATTTCCTGCGGGCGCTGGTCTCTGAGTATCACGTGGCTCCCCCTCCGGAGAGCAATGATGCATGGATCGGGTTCCGCCAAGGCCACGTCGGCATGGTGATGGCGGGAATCTGGATGCTGGCCGAGGTGAAGGGGGACCGGGCATTCGAATTTGATGTGAGACCTTTGCCGCAGCTGGGAGATAGCCCCGCTTCCTTCGGCAGCACGCACCTCATGGCACTGGCTCCGGGGTTGTCCCAGTCTTCCCGGCAGGCCGGTTGGCGGCTCATCCAGTTTTTGTCGAGTCACTCGCTCGAATGGGCCAAGGTGGGGCAATTGCCGGCCCGCGAGAGCCTGCTGGCCAGCGCCGAGTTCCGGTCCATGTTGCCTCAAGCCAACCTCGCTCCGGAGATCCCGCATCTTGTTTTCACGCCGGGGATTCCTTCCCTGTGGGAAGTGCAGGACGAGTTTTATCGGGCGGGTGAAAAGGTTCTCCGTGGCACGGAGTCGGCCTCGGTCGCTCTGCACTTGGCCCAGCAGAAAGCCGAGGCGGTGTTGGAACGAAATCGTCAACAGCGGGCCTCGGCCCAAGGGAATCCATGAACCGCCGCACGGGATCGATCTGGCCAGCGGTGCTTTTCGTGTTGCCCTTCGCCGCCGCTTTTCTCGTTTTTTTCGTGACCCCGACTTTGTTTGGTCTGGTCATGAGCTTCCTCGATTGGGAGATGCTATCCGGCCTTCCCCCCCGTTGGGTAGGCGGAGCCAACTACCTCGAAGCCCTGCAGGACGCTCGTTTTCAACGGTCTTTGCTCGTGACCGGGATATTCGTTCTTCTCACGGTTCCCCTGAACTTGCTGGTCGCCCTGGGATTGGCTGCGGGCGTCAGTGCCCTGCCTAAAAGGCAAGGACTCTACCGGAGCCTGATTTATTTGCCGGTCCTTCTGAATATTACGGTGGCCTCGCTGCTTTGGCGTTGGTTCTACAGCACCAAGTTCGGCCTTTTCAACAAACTGCTTCAGCCCTTGGGCGTGGAGCTGCCGTGGCTGACCGATCCAACCTTGGCCCTGCCTTCCATCTCCTTGATGACGGTTTGGTGGACCTCGGGTGTTTCCTTTTTGATTCTTCTCACGGCATTACAGCAGGTTTCTCCTTCCTTGTATGAGGCCGCAGAGATCGACGGGGCCAACGAGTGGCAAAAATTCCGTTTTGTCTCCCTGCCGCAAATCATGCCCGTCCTCGGGTTCTGCACGCTCTTGGAGGTGCTGGCTTCATTCAAGGTTTTCGGCCAACCCTTTTTGATGACGGGTGGTGGGCCGGAGGGTGCGACTAGAGTGGCTATGCAGTATATCTACGAAACCGGCTTTTCTTTTTTCCGCATGGGGTATGCCTCGGCACTCAGCTGGGTGGCCTTCTTCCTCATTTTTGTCCTTATGCTCCTGCATCAGATGATCTGCGGTTCGGGGAGGACAGAACCATGAACCGTCGTCCCCATCCGTGGTTCTTGGAAGTGGTGGTTTGCCTGTTGTCGGGACTCTACCTCTTGCCGCTGTTGTTCCTCGGTTTGGTCTCCCTCAAACCGAAAGCGGAAATTCTCGCATTCGACCGGATTCTGCCCGCGCAATGGACCCTCGAGCATTATCATCGCTTGTTCTCCAACGCAGAGGTCATCCCCATTGGTTCCTGGCTGGCCAACAGTTTTTTGATTTCTTCGTTTACCACGCTGCTGGTGGTGGCGGTTTCGGCTCTCGCGGCCTATGCGATCAGCCGTCTTCAACCCAAGTGGGGGCGATGGTTTCTCGTCCTCTTGGCTGCAGCCATGATGTTGCCCGGCCAGGTCCTTCTTGTGCCGATGTATCTCATCTTGAACGCATTCGGATGGTTGGACTCGCCCCGTGCCTTGGTCGTCCCCGCGGCGGCGGGCGCCTTCGGGGTCTTTCTGTTGACCCGTTTTTTCCGGACTATTCCCGAGGAACTGGAGGCGGCGGCGGAAATCGACGGCTGCGGCGCGTGGGGCAAGTTTGTCCATG
>CAIZMQ010000145.1 GCA_903934135.1 uncultured Verrucomicrobiota bacterium | reverse complement strand
CCGCCAGATCGAAGCCAAAGCCCTCCGTAAAATGCGCCACCCCACCCGCCTGCGCCAGCTGGAGGGCTATCTCGAACCCCGCGACGTCTGATCATTCAACGAATCGTCCCAGCGGTCAGGCACCGGGGGCACTGATCTGCGCACCGGACCAAAGGGAATTCCCGCAACCCTCGAACCAACCCGGGGTTAAAGTTTTCATGGACGACCAAAATCTCTGGAACCTCCTCGGCCAGGCCGGGCGCCCGTCCGCCCCGCCCTTCTTCGCCGGCAAGGTCATGCGGCAGATCGAAGCCGACCATTCCCGCACGCCATGGCTCGCCCCCGTGCTCCGCTGGCTCGCCCCCGCCGCCATAACCGCCTTGGTCATTCTTGCCGCCCTCCCTCGCCCGTCGGCCGAGGCGGTTGAGCTGTCCAATCTCACGACCCTCGACCTGCTCGAAATGCTCAGCCCTGAGGACCACGAGGTTCTCACCCAAGCCGGCTGGCCCTACAACAGCGGTGCCCTCACCGCCAGTTTGTAGCCCCCCCCGCAAGGAATGGTCCTCAAGCCGCCTGCGGTGGAGTGGCGGACGGGGTGGGATTGGTCGCCTCCGGGGACCCGTCTTCGGCTCGGACTGCGGAGGTTGATTCCGGCCTTCGGCCTTTACCCCTGCGGGGCCGACCTCCGGTCGGTCTGTGCCGCGGTGCGGCGTTCTCATCCCACCGGAATATCTCAAGCCGCCTGCGGCGGATTGGCGGAAGGGGTGGGATTCGAACCCACGGTTGGTTTAACCCAACGCTCGATTTCGAGTCGAGTGCCTTAAACCGGACTCAGCCACCCTTCCAGATGACCTAGAACTATAGCTCATCCGCCGCGGCCTGAAATCTCCAATTTCAAATTCGAAATTCTCCCCGGCCTTGTCCTCCAGCTCCACCCTCAGGTCTGCGCGTTCTCTTGCTCACGTCCCGCAAAACGTCCGGTAAGGCTCTCCTCCAGCCATCGGCGCCGTCCGGTACGCCTCATTCTCCGGCAGTTCGTCAAACGGCCGCGCCAAGACCTTGAGCAAACGGTGGATGACGCTGAAATCCCCGGACTCCGCTGCCGCCAACGCCTCCTCGACACGATGGTTGCGCGGAATAACCACAGGATTGGCCGACCGCATCAAGGCAATGACTTCCGCCCTCCCCGATGGCTGACGTCCCAAGCGCGCCTTCCACTTAGCCTGCCAAGGCGGCAAAGCAGGAGCCCCGACCGGCAACCGACCGTCCAATTCCCCCACCGAAGACGTCAGGTCCGTGAATGATTTGCTATAGTCAGCACCGGACGCCTGCATCCACTCCAAGAATTCCTGGGCCAAGGCAAAGTCCCCCTCCTCCTCGCCGCACAGACCAAGCTTCGCGCGCAGCACGCCGCGATAAAAATACTCAAAGCGTTCCGGAAAACAGGACAGCGCTTCTTCGGCCATCCCGACAGCCCTGGCCTGATCAACGTGCAGGGCAAGCAGCAAGGCCTCGGCCAATCGGGCCAGATTCCAGTGGGCGATGCGCGGCTGATTTCCGAATGCATAACGTCCGGTGCGGTCGATTGAGCTGAACACGGTGGCCGGATCGTAAGCGTCAAGGAAAGCGCACGGACCATAGTCGATCGTTTCTCCGCTCAACGCCATATTGTCCGTGTTCATCACGCCGTGCACGAACCCAACACCCGCCCACTGTGCGACCAGTTTGGCCTGCCGCTCGACCACGCCTGCCAAGAGGGCCAAAGCCTTGTTCTCTGCCTCGAGAAAGTCCGGATAATGCCGGTGCAAGGTGCAATCGACCAACGACCCGAGCAGAGCGCGATCACCCAGAGCGGCGGCATACTCGAACGTCCCCACGCGGATATGACTCGAGGCGATCCGGGTCAAGACCGCCCCGGGCAACAATTTCTCGCGCACGATCTGCTCGCCCGTAGTTGCCACGGCCAGACTGCGCGTGGTCGGGATGCCCAAGGCATGCATCGCCTCGCTCATCACGTATTCGCGGAGCATCGGACCAAGCGCGGCCCGGCCGTCCCCCCGCCGGGAATAGGGTGTCCGCCCGGCGCCCTTCAATTGCACATCGGACCGTGCGCCACCCGGGGTGATCTGTTCGCCCAATAAGACAGCACGTCCGTCGCCCAAATTGGTGAAGTGACCGAACTGGTGCCCGGCATAAGCCTGCGCGATCGGTTCGGCTCCATCCGGCAGCCGGTTCCCCGCAAAAATCTCCGCGCCGGACTTTCCGGCCAGCGCACCCGGATCCAAACCCAACTCCACAGCCAATTTTTCATTGAACAAGGCCATTTCCGGACGCGCGACCGGCACTGGCGCGGCCCGTGCGTGCAGCACCTCGGGCAGACGCGCGTAGGAATTCTCCAACCGCCAGCCGGCGGCACTCTTTCTCTCAGCTTTGACCGTCATCCACTTAAAGTGCGTGTTCGACAGAATCTTTCAACTTATCCCGCACTTTTCCCACATCCGTCTCTTTATCCAGGTGGCCGGTCTAATTACTTTTCCACTACCGGACCGCTAGCCTATGGTTGAGACCCTGCCATGCGAATTTTTGCAGCCCTTTTCTCCCACGCCACTCCACGCCTTTGGCGGCAGGCCGCCCTGCTGGTGGCCTGTGCCACCCTCGCCGGCTGCATCATGTCTCCGAAGGGGCCAACCATCACGCCGCAGGCCCGTACCCAAGCCGCCCGTGTCGACACGGGTGACTTCGCCTGGGGATTTTCTTCCTCGAGCTGGCAGTACGAGAACCGCCAGGCCGGCAAGGACGGGCAACTCCCCTTCCGCACCGACTGGGACATCCTCATGGAGCAGGGAAAAGCGGTGCCTCGCGGCAACACTGTGGTCATGTCGTGGAGCGAATTCGACAAAGACGTGGCCGCGCTCAAAAAAATCGGCGCCACCCACTACCGCTTCAGCTTGGAGTGGGCCCGCATCGAGCCGCAGCCGGGCCGGTATGACGAGGCCGCCATCGGGCGCTACGTCGAGATGGCCCGTCGCCTCCAAGCAGCCGGCATCGAACCTGTTGTCTGCCTTTGGCACTTCACTTTCCCCGACTGGCTCTACGACGAGAAAAATCCCAAACGCTCGAACTGGCTGCACCCCGACTCGGACAGCCGCTGGCAAGCCTACGTGAATAAAGTCGTTCCCCGATTAAAGCCGCACGTCCGCTATTTCGCCCCGCAAAACGAACCGAACGGCCAGATCGCCACCGCCTATCTCAACGGACAGTGGCCGCCGGCCATGACCGCCGCCCTCGGCACCTACGCCGCGGCAGTGCGGGCCAGTGCCCGCCAGTTTCGTCAGGCCGCCGCTGCGATCAAACACCACCGCCCGGATGCCGTTGTCATGTCTGTGCAGGCACTGCCCTGGTGGAGCAACGGATGGCTCGATCCCACCCGTGCGGCCTATAATGGCATGATGCGGATGAATTTCGACCACCTCGACAAGATCTGGGACGTCTGCGACGTGATCGGCTTCAACTATTACTACAGCCAAAAGGCCGGTCCCATCGCGGCACTCGGACTCGGATCCCACCGCGGACCGAACTTCACCGAAATGGGTTGGGACATCGATCCTGCCGGCCTCTACAAACAAATCCGTCTCGTCGGCAAGCGTTACGGCAAACCGATGATGGTCACCGAAAATGGGATTGCCACGCAAGACGAGGCCCAGCGCAAACGTTACCTCGAGGAGCACGTTGCCGCCGTGCAGCAAGCCCGTGAGGACGGACACGACGTGCGCGGCTACTTCGTGTGGTCCCTGCTCGACAACTACGAATGGCACTATGGCTACGACGCCACCTTCGGCCTTGCCCGCATGAACCCGCGGACCTTCGCCCGGGAACTCAAACCCGCCGCCTTCGCCTACCGCGACATCATCCGCCGCGGCGGCGTCAAACAAATCCCCGCCGCTGTGCTCAAGGCCTCCCAGCGCCAGTAGACACCCGGCGTCGTGTTCTTCCATTGCCCTCTGGCGCCCCTGCCTTTGCCCTCCGGGGAAGGCACAACGCCAATTTCTTGTGCAACCGGCATTGACGCCGCCTGCCGACGATGGCAATTTTCAAGTTCAATTCTGGTGAGGTGGCTGAGTGGTCGAAAGCAGAGCTTTGCTAAAGCTCCGTAGTCCAAAAGGCTACCGAGGGTTCGAATCCCTCCCTCACCGTTTCTCTCGGGATGAGAACCCTCGGGTTTGAGCCGAGCGCAGCGAACCGGAGGTCGCGAGACCGGAGATAGCCCCCGGCAAACCGGCGAAGCCAATCCCTCCCTCACCGCCATTCCCACCGATGAAACGCGCCGCCATTCTTGCCCTGCGCTGGTCGCTCGGACTTTTTTTTCTCGCGGCCGGGCTCTCCAAAGTTGGTCAGCCTATGCAGACCCTCGCGGCGGTCTATTCTTACCAGATTGTGTTGCCCGACGGGCTGGCCTCGGCCATTGCGCATACCCTTCCGTGGGTGGAAATCATCGTCGGCCTCGCGCTGCTTTCCGGGGTCTTCATGCCTGTTAGCCTCGCCGCCACCGCCGCCCTGCTGCTCGCCTTCACCGCGCTCACCGCACAGGCCTGGTGGCGGGAACTTCCCATCGACTGCGGTTGTCTGGATCTGAGCGGGTTGCATCCGTCACTCGCCGCACTAACCACGCCGGGTGGCGCCACCCTGCGCAACATTTTCCTCCTCGGGCTCACCGCACTGCTCGCCTGGCTGGTCCGCTCCTCGCGGGCCGGGACCACGAAGCAAATCTGACCCGCTCAGACTCCCGCCGCCACGGCCCGCAAAATGTGATGGCCTCGCACGAACTCCGCCTGGCCCATGCGCTTGCCACCGGAAGGCTGGACCTCGAGCAATTGCAAAACCCCGCCCCCACCACAGGGCAGATGCAATTGCGCGGGATCGGTCGGACCGGGACCAACCGCAGCCCGGTGAACCTTGATCTCCACGCAACGACCCGCCGTCGTTTCGAGCACGGCGGTGCACCCCGGCCAGGGATGCAACCCCCGCACCATGCGTTCGAGTTGCACCGCACTCTTGCTCCAATCGAGACGGCCGCTGGCGCGGCTCAGCTTCGGTGCGTAGCTTGCGGCGCTTTCGTCCTGCCGGATGCGCGGCGCACAACCTTCGCGAAGCAAAAGCAGCGCCTCCTCGAGAGCCTCGGGGGCGAGAGCAGCCAATCGGTCATGCAAGGTTCCGGCCGTCTCCCCGGATTCGAGGTCACACTCCTTGCGTAGCAAAATATCGCCCGTATCGAGGCCCGCATCCATCCACATCACGGTTATCCCGCTCTTCTCGTCACCGGCCAAGACAGCGGCATGGACCGGAGCCGCGCCACGGTGGCGCGGGAGCAGGGAGGCATGGAGATTCAAAGGACCGAGTCGGGGAACATCGAGAAGCGTCTGGGGCAGAATCTGACCATAGGCCATGACCACAAAAAGATCGGGCGCCCAGCTCTTGATTTCTTCCACTGCCTCGTCCGAGCGGATGCGCGCAGGCTGCAGCGGGACAATGCCATGGGCCAGCGCCAACTCCTTGATCGCGCACGGAGTGAGTTGCAGACCGCGCCCGGCCGGCCGGTCCGGTTGGGTCACCACTCCGACCACCTCGATGCCGGGCATGGCGAGCAAAAGGCGCAGCGTGGGAAGGCCGATGTCCCCGCTGCCGAGAAAGACAGTCCTCATTGCCCCTCCCTCCATGTTATCCGCCGCGGGGACGCATCGGTCCCCGCGCGCGAAGCAATTCTCCCGCCGTGACCTCGCGCTGCCCCAGAGAGTCGGCGCATCCGGTGCAAAGGTAGTCGTAAATCTCCTTGTCCGGCAAAACAAGCAGCAGTCTCTCGCGCACCGGCATCGTTTGGCCGCAGCGCCGGCAGTAAAGGCTGCTGGCCCGCAGGCTCTCGAACTGGCCGCTCATGTCACCGCACTGAACCCTTCCTCACCGAAATGGTTGCGACGGTCCTGCATCAGCACCTCGACAATGTTGCCGAGCACATCGACCGGAGAGAGCATGGCATCAATATGCACGATCATGTCATCTCCATAGTGAGCCAACAAAGGCCGAGATTCCTCGTCGTAGGTCTCGAGCCGGTGTTTGATCACCTCTTCGTTGGCGTCATCGAAACGGTTGTCCCGCAGGGCACGCCGCTTGAGGCGCTCGACCAGCTTGGACCGGTCCGGGCAGGTCAGATGGAAAATTTTCCTCACCCGGACAATGTCCTCCAGCATTTGTGCTTGGTGGATGTTGCGCGGGATGCCGTCGAGCACCAGAAAATCGTGGTCGGGATGAAAAGCGTGCGCCTCGACGCTTTGATCGATGCGGATCTTCCAAAGCTTGACCGTTACTTCGTCCGGTACCAATTCGCCACGGCTTGAATACTCGAGAAACTGCTTCCCCAACGGGGTGCGCAAATCGAGCGCGCGGAAAACATCGCCGCAGGCACAATGATAATAACCGGGTACTTTGCCCAGCACGCGACCCTGGGTTCCTTTCCCGCTGCCGGGCGCGCCAAAAATGAGATAGGTTTGGTATTTGCTCATGATTTGAAGAGACGTCAGTCGGTAGTCTAAAGCCCCGACACGGAATGACAACGCAGCACTGCAGGTCCCAGCTTCTTGACACTGTATCTTTGCAGCCGTAAACAATTTGTTCGCTTCCCCCGCCGTGCACACCGACGAACAAGTTCTCGAAGTCCTCCTCGACCAATTCCGGGTCACGCAGGAGCAGGTCAGTGATGCCCACGAAAGGCATCCGGGCGCGCCCGTCATTAATGCGCTGCTCGAGACCGGGGCGGTACAACCGCGCGACGTCCACGGGGCGATCGCCCACTTCCACGGCCTGAGTTTTGCGGACCTCGACGAGCCCGATACCACCCAACGCGCCCGCGAGTTGCACGGGCTGATCCCCGGGGAAGTGGCACGGCGCCACCGCATCTTGCCGCTCCAGCAAACCGATCACGGTTTGCAAGTAGCCATCGGTGACCCCATGAACTTCGAGGCGTTCGATACCGTGCCATTCCTGCTCAAAGCCGAGGTCGAGTTTCTCTACGCCGATCCGGAGCGCGTCGAGACCCTGTTGGCCGACATCTACCCGCGGCAAGCCGGTCTGGTCGCCGCCGGGACGGAAGAGGAAGCCGGGGGCGCGACCGGCGACGATGATGCCGGCATCATCAAACTGGTGCAGGACTTCCTCGAAAAGGCGCAGGAAATGCGGGCCAGCGATATCCACTTGGAACCGCTCGAAGCCGGCTTTCGCGTGCGTTTTCGCATCGACGGCGAGTTGGAGCAATACAAGCTCCTTCCCCAGACACTGCAAGGTGCCATCATCAGCCGTCTGAAGATCATGACCGAGACCATGAGCATCGACGAGAAGCGCGTTCCCCAGGACGGTCGCATCCAGTGTCAGGTCCGCGGCAAACCGCTCGACCTTCGCGTTTCCACTGTCCCGACCTCCCAAGGTGAATCCATCGTCATGCGTCTGCTCGATCAATCAACGCTTTCGATCACTCTGCCGGACATCGGTTTCATGAGCGACGATCAGGAGTATTTCCGCGGCCTGATCAAAATGGCCGACGGCATCATCCTCGTCACCGGTCCCACCGGATCGGGTAAAACCACCACACTTTACGCCTGCCTTTCGGAGATCAACAACGAGAGCCGCAAGATCATCACGGTCGAGGACCCGATCGAATATGTCATGCCCGGGGTCAACCAGGTCCATGTCAAATCCGACATCGGCATGACCTTCGCCCGAGCCCTCCGCTCAATCCTGCGTCAGGCCCCGAACGTCATCATGATTGGTGAGATCCGCGATCTCGAGACCGCGGGCATTGCGATCAATGCATCCCTCACCGGCCACCTGGTG
>CAIZMQ010000144.1 GCA_903934135.1 uncultured Verrucomicrobiota bacterium | reverse complement strand
GCGGGCCGGCCCGTTGTCGCGCTCGAATCCACGATCATCGCGCATGGGATGGCTTATCCGGCGAATGTGGAGACGGCGATGGCGGTCGAGCAAGTGGTGCGGGCCCATGGGGCGGTGCCGGCCACCATCGCGGTGATCGGGGGAAAGTTGAAAGCCGGGCTGTCGGCGGAAGAGATCGAGATGTTCGGTAAGTCGGGGCCGGAGATCATGAAGGTTTCGGTGCGGGATTTGCCGTTTGTGGTGGGACGGGGTTTGGATGGCGCGACGACGGTGGCGGCCACGATGCGGATTGCCGCCATGGCGGGAATTCCGGTCTTTGCCACCGGAGGAATGGGCGGGGTGCACCGCGGTGCGGGGGAGACTTTCGACGTCTCGGCTGATCTTACCGAAATGACGCGCAGCAATGTGGCGCTGGTCACGGCGGGGGCGAAGGCGATCCTCGATCTGCCGTTGACGCTCGAGCGGCTTGAGACGGATGGGGTGCCGGTGGTTGGTTATCGGACGGGAGAGTTTCCGGCCTTTTACTCGCGTTCCAGCGGGCTGAAAGTGCCGATGCGTGCGGACTCCGCGCAAGAAGTCGCGGGGATCATGCGGTCGAAGTGGGAACTTGGTCTGACCGGCGCGGTCATTGTGGCCAATCCGATTCCCGAGGAGGATGAAATCCCGGCGGCGGAGATCGGGCCGGTCATTGCGGCGGCGCTGGCGGCGGCGCAACGTTCGGGAATCTTTGGGAAGGATGTCACGCCGTTCCTCCTGGGGGAGATCGTCAAAACGACGAAGGGACGTTCCTTGCGGGCCAATATCGCGCTGGTGAAGAACAATGCCAAGGTGGCCGCGGAGATCGCGGCGGCTTACGCGGCGGGATGAAGAGCCTGTTGCGCTCCCCTGACACAAGGTCAGGGGCGCCGCTCAGCGCCGGGGGTCGAGGGTGTCGCGCAGGCGATCGCCGAGGTAGTTCAGCGCGAGCAGGGTGGCCGACATGGTGGCGGCGGGGAAGAAGAGGAGCCACCAGTAGCTCTTCAGCGGGTTGATCGATTGCGCCCCCTCGGCGAGGAGCGATCCCCAGCTGGCTTGCGGGGGCTGGATGCCGAGGCCGAGGAAGCTGAGGAAGGACTCGTCGAGAATGACGGCGGGAACAGTCAGGGTGAGATAGACGATGATGATGGGGAGGATATTGGGGAGAAGATGCCGGGTGATGATTTTGAGGTGGGATTGACCGAGGGCCTGTGCCGCGTGGATGAACGAGCGTTCTTTGAGCGCAAGGACTTGCCCGCGCACGATGCGAGCCATGGTGAGCCATTCGATCAGTCCGAGGGTGATGATGAGGATGACGATACGCGAGTAGCTGACCAGCCATTGCCAATCCAGACGCGCGGCGAAGTCGCGGACGTGTCCGTCGAAGGCATTGATGAAAATGAGGATGAAGATGAGGCGGGGGACGGAATACACGATGTCGACGAGGCGCATCATGGCATTGTCGATTTTGCCCCCGGCGTAACCGGCGATCAGTCCGTAGGCCGAGCCGAGGAAGAGGCTGACCGCGGCGCCGGCCAGTCCGACGATGAGCGAGATGCGCGCACCGAGAAGGACGCGGTAGAGGACGTCGCGGCCGTTGAGATCGGTGCCGAACGGATGTTGCCACGAGGGCGAGGCGTATTGGAGGGGTCCGGGTTCGCGGTAGCTCGCGGGGAAAAGCTCGGGGCCGATGGCGGCGGCGGCCGCCACAACGATGAGGATGCCGAGACAGACCCGCGCGGCAGGGCGGCGGAGAATGCGGGCGGTGGTGCCGGGTTCAAGCATCGACGCGGATGCGCCGGTCGAGCAGCGCGTAGCTGGCATCGACCAGCAGGTTGAAGACGATCAAGAGGGCGCAGTAAACAATCACGACACCACCGAGGAGGAAGCCGTCGCGGTTGAGGATGGAATTGACGAAGAATCCGCCGGCGCCCGGGATGTTGAAGACGGTTTCGACCACGATCGATCCGGTGAGGAGATGGGCGGCGAGGGGGCCGAGGTAGGTCACAACGGGAAGGATGGCGACACGGAGGGCGTGCTTATAGACCACGGAGCGGTCGGGCAGTCCTTTGGCGCGGGCGGTGCGGACGAAATCTTGGTTGAGCACTTCTAGCAGGCTGGTGCGCATGAGACGGGCGATGACGGCGGCGAAAGGAATGGCGAGGGTGATCGCGGGGAGAATGAGCTGTGCGGGTGATCCCCAGCCGCCGACGGGGAGCCATTTCAGCCAAAGACCGAAAACCAGGACGAGGATGGGACCGACCACGAACATGGGGATGGAAAGTCCGAGGAGGGCTGTGCCCATGGCGAGGCGGTCGGCGGCGGAGTCACGCCGCACGGCGGCGAAGGTGCCGAGCCAGACGCCGCCGGCGGTGGCGAGCAGGAAGGCCAAACCGCCGAGCGCGAAGGTGACGGGCAGGGTTTGGGCGAGGATCTCGTTGACGCTGCGGTTGCGGTATTTGGTCGAGAGACGAAGGTCGCCGCGGACCACGTCGGCAAGGTAGCCGGTGAACTGGGACCAGAGCGGTCCGTCGAGTTGGTATTTGGCGAGGAGTTGGGCCTCGATCGCCGGGGGAATTTTGCGCTCGCGGTCGAAGGGGCCACCGGGGGCAAGGCGGACGAGAAAAAAGGTCAGGGTGATGACGCAAAAGAGGACGAAAAAAAGCGCGGGCAGGCGTCGGATGATCAGCTTGAGCACGCGTGGAGGGTAGAAAAGAGCGCGCGGGGGGGGAAGGAGAAGTATGGCCGAAGGTCTGAGGCGTCTTTACCCAACCGTCACGATATAAGCAGCGCCCGGACAGAATTCCACGTCAAGCCGCCTGAATGTAAGGCAGTCCGGCAGCGGTGGACTTGACGGCGTCGAGGCCTTCGAGAAGGTCGGCGATGGCGTCCCACTTGCCGTCGACCAGGACCTCTTTGGCATGGTCGGGAAGTTTGGCCGGGAAGCTGACATCGGCGAGGCTGACTTGGCCGTTGGGAATATCGATGTTGAGTTCGGTTTGCGGGGCTTCTTCGATCAGGGCGGCGAGAGCGCGGATGTCGCGTCCGTCCATGACGAGACAAGGCATGCCGAGGGTGATGGAGTTGCCGAAGAAAATTTCGGCGAAGCTCTCGGCCAGGATGGCGCGGAAGCCGTGGCGGTAGAGGGCTTGCGGGGCGTGCTCGCGGGAGCTGCCGCAGCCGAAGTTGCGCCCGGCCAAAAGGATGGTGGCGCCGGCGTATTTGGGGTCGTTGATCGGGTGGGGCTTGGGCTGGCCATTCGCGTCGAAGCGCTCGTCGTAGAAGGCATATTCACCAAGGCCGTCAAACGTGATGCACTTCATGTAACGTGCGGGGATGACGCGGTCGGTGTCGACATCATCACCGGGAACGTAAACGCCGGGGCCGGCGATTTGGGAGATTTTAGCTAAAGACATGAAAGTTTTCCGTGTTCAGTTTTCAGTGGGCAGAGTGACGGAAGAATTTCAGCTGAGGCCGAAGATTTCGCGGGCATCGCTGATTTCGCCGGTCACGGCGGCGGCGGCGACCATGAGCGGGCTCATCAGAACGGTGCGGCCGGTTGGGCTGCCTTGGCGGCCTTTGAAGTTGCGGTTGCTCGAGCTGGCGCAGAGTTGGTCGCCGATGAGTTTATCGGGGTTCATGCCGAGGCACATCGAGCAACCGGCCCCGCGCCACTCGAAGCCGGCTTGGCGGAAGATGTCGGCCAAACCCATGGACTCGGCAATGGCGGCGACACCTTGCGAACCGGGGACAACGATGCCTTTGACCCCGGCTTTGATTTTTTTGCCCTGCAGATACCTGGCGACTTCCTGCAGGTCGCTGATCCGGGCGTTGGTGCAGGAACCGAGGAAAGCGACGTCGACTTTGGTCCCTTTGATCGGTTGGCCGGGCCTCAGTTTCATGTGCGCGTAGGCCTCTTCGGCCGTGGACCGGTCCTTTTCCGGCAACTCTTCCGGGGTGGGGATGGTCTCGTCGATGAAGATTGCTTGGCCGGGGTTGATACCCCAGGTGACAGTCGGACCGATGTCGGCCGCGTCGTATTTGACGATGTCGTCGTATTTCGCGTCGGGGTCGCTGGCGAAGGATTTCCACCGGGTAACCGCGGCGTCGTAGTCGGCCTGCGAAGGAGCGTAGGGACGTCCGCGCAGGTAATCGAAGGTGGTTTGGTCCGGATTGACGTAGCCGACGCGGGCCCCTCCTTCGATCGACATGTTGCAGACGGTCATGCGCTCTTCCTGGGTGAAGTGGTCGAAGGTCGAGCCGGCGTATTCGTAGGCGTAACCGAGGCCTCCATTGACCCCGAGTTTCCGGATGATGTGGAGGATGACGTCCTTGGCGTAGACCCCGGGGGCGAGTTTGCCATTGACCTCGATGCGACGGACTTTCGGCTTTTGCAGCGCCATGGTTTGCGTGGCGAGGACGTCGCGGACCTGGCTGGTGCCAATGCCGAAGGCGATGGCTCCGAAGGCGCCGTGCGTCGAGGTGTGCGAGTCGCCGCAGGCGATGGTCGTGCCCGGTTGGGTGATGCCTTGTTCGGGGCCGACAATGTGCACGATGCCTTGCTTGCCGCTGGCCATATCAAAAAACTTGATCCCGGCCTCGTCACAATTCCGGCGTAGTTCTTTGATCATGGCGTCGGCCAGGGAATCGGAAAAGGGTTCCTCGCGTTCGTCGGTCGGGACGATGTGGTCGACCGTGGCGAAGGTGCGGTGGGGATAAAGCACCGGCAGCTTGAGATCGCGCAGCATGCCGAAGGCCTGCGGGCTGGTCACCTCGTGGATGAGGTGGGTGCCGATGAGGAGCTGGGTCATGCCATTGGGCAACTGGCGCACGGTGTGCGCAGCCCAGACTTTGTCGAACAAGGTTTTGCCCATAAGCGAGGACTGAAGCGTAGCGGGCGCGCGGAAGGGC
>CAIZMQ010000143.1 GCA_903934135.1 uncultured Verrucomicrobiota bacterium | reverse complement strand
GTTCATGCCCAGCCCCAAATTCAAGACGATGGACATCATGCCCATGGCCGCGGCCAGGAGGGTGTTGACCAAGGCGCCTATGCCATAGGCGAGCTTCTCGGTATGCGGAATCCTGTCGGTGGGCGACAGCCTGGGGAGCGGGGGGGGAGGAAGTGGCCGGATGGAAAACGGAGCTTACGGGCAAGGTAGCGCGTTGTCCACGGCGCCGGACCATGATCCGGCGGCGTAGAACGGGTGGCGAAGTCGGCGGCTCACAGTGACCGGATGAACTTCACGACAGCCTCGCGATCGGTCGCGGACAAGTTGCGGAAGCTGTCCTTGGCGTCCTCGGCTTCGCCTCCATGCCAAAGGATAGCCTCCGGAATTGATCCTGCTCTTCCATCGTGGAGATAGCTCTCCTTCCCCGCAGCGGCTTCGACCAGCCCGATGCCGACGAGTGGGGCGGTGAGCCACTCCGCGGCTGTCACGCCCTCGCTGGCCATGTTATCGGCCAAACCGGGGCCCATGTCATGGAGCAAGCCGTCGCTGTAAGGCCTGAAGAGTTGGTTGCGCAGGGGCGCCAGTGGATGATTCCGGCCGGTGGTCATTTCCGGGGTATGGCAGGCATTGCAGCTAAGTTGCGCAAAGAGTTGCCGGCCACGAATGACCTGAGCGTCCGCTGTCTTGCGGGCGGGTGGCGGGCCCAGGAGCTGGATGTATCTGGTCAGCTGACCCAATTCAGACGCGGAAAGCTCCGTTGGCGAAGAAGTGGTATTCCCATCGAGCACCGGCATCAGATCTGTGGTTACTCCCATATCACGATTGAAAGCATAAGCAATTTGGTGTTGCACCGATGGCTGGGTGCCTTTGCGTCCGAACCTGCCCAGGAATTTCCTCGAAGGATTGTTGGGGTCCTCAACCATAAGCGCCCGGCCCGAGATCCCATCTCCATCCCGATCATTGGGGTCCGCCAGCGCCAGGATGCTTTCTTCGGCCACCGCTTCCCTCAGCCCGAGCGCCACCAACTTCTGGGCGGCTCGCACCGAGAAAAATGACGGAGCATCCTCTCCGACGAACTCATAAATAGGCTTGCGCAAGGTATACGGGCTGCCGTCACCGTACTGACCCGTGATCGTCTCATAACCTTTCAGCAGCACCTGTCCCTCAGCGCCTCCTGAGGTGGCACGGGGCGAGAGTTGCTCTCCCCACCTTGGATGCGGGTTTCCCGCAGCATCACGTCCAATCGCGACCACATGATTGATCAGCGGTTGTCCGATTGCCGGGAGGACCGAAACACCGTTCTTGTCGTGGCAACTGACACAGCTTGCCGTGTTGTAATTGGGCCCCAGTTTTCCCGAGTGAATGAGCATAGCCGGATTGTTCGGCTCCGAGTGTGCCCCCGTCCCCCAGTCGGTGTGATGGAGTCGTCGGCCCAAGAGAAAGTCGTTGGCACTTTCCATGGAGAGGACGGAGGACATCTGCTTGTACTGTTCGGTTGCCCCGTTGGAGTAATCGGTATGCAGCGTGGTGGTTCCACCCATCCAGGCGATGGCGGGAAGTTCCGCCGATGTGTCGCCGCTGCCAGTCCCAGTTTCGAGCGTGGGAGCGTACCAAGGCACCAAGCCCAGTCCTACTTTGTAGAGGAAGGTTGTGCCGTAGTAATTCTTTTGCGTCCCGTTGCGGGGGCTGCTCAGAAAAAGACTGTGTTCAAATTCAATGACGTCACCGATTTGCAGGTTGCGGTTGAGCAGGGCGTGGCGGTTGACAATTGCCTCGTAGACATACTCTGTCTCTCCCGGAAATCGAACCGACGGCGTGGTGGAAATCAGCTTGACCGAAGTTTGTCCGGCAAAATCCGACATGTTGAGGGCATAAACATTTTTCTGCAGGTGGAAAAACCGCATTTCGGCCGAGGACAACCGATTAAGGGTGGTTAATTGGAAAGTGATCTGCGCCCCCCCCTTTGCTACTTCATCGATGATTTTTAGTCCGGAAAACCTCTGCTCAAAATAAAAGTCTTTATACTTTTCGTAGAGAGCGAACTCAAACTCACGGGCATGGCGGACCCGGGCCCTCTGGGCATTGTAGGTGATCAGGGCTTCTTTCGTATTCACCTGCAAATCACTTTCTCTTATGGTATTCGCATCATAGAGGGGTGTGATCTCTCCCAAGGAAGGAGGTGGCTCGACATCGTTGCTGTAAGCCAGACGAAAGAAGAGAGAAGAATTGCCCGCGGAAATCACGGCGGACTTCGTTCCTCCGTCCCCTAAAACATTGCTCATGGAGGTCCAGCTCGCGGCGTTCAAATCCGTGCTGTATTGCGGGGTGTAAGTTTCCCCGTCCTCGGTCGCCCAACTGAAAGCCGCCACCTTGTTTTCCTCAAAAGGGATGGCGATGGTTTCATCCTCGGTCGGACCCGAGGATGCGGCGGTGGTGAGCGAAATATCGTCGAGAGCCACGGAGAGGAGAGGAGCGCCGTCAAAGGCCCCGGTGACCAAGTTAAAGAGCACCTTGGCTGCGACAGCGTTGCTGGGGGCAGTGAGCGGGCTGTTTGCCGCCAGCGCCCAAGTTCCATTGCCTCCTGAGAAGGTCTTCCATCCCGTGGCGGAGACAACGGCCCCATTGCTGCCGAGCCACTGCACCTGATACTCCTGCTTGTTGGCAAAGTGCGTAGCGAATTGCTTGGCCCGAAAGGAAAATTGGTAGATGGCGCCCGGTAAAATTGCGGGGGCCCCAGCCCCTTGAGTGGAGGACTCCACCGAAGTTCCAATTGCTCTACCGAGTACGATTTTAAGACTAAAGTCTCCGACGAAACTATCTCCCGAGACCCGCGAAGCCACCGCCGAGTTGAAAGTCCATCCCCCCGCTTCCTCGAAGCTACCATTGCGGACCGCGTCGTCGAAGGGTTGCTCCCCCGGGGTGGTTTGCAGGACCTGATAGAGGCGACCGGCGACCGGCTGATCAAGCACAGCAAGGGTATCGCCATTACCATTCATGGCAGAGGCCAAATCGGTCCAAGTTCCGGAGCCCCCCGACGACCATTGCGGGCGGTAGGTTTTGCCCTCGACGGAGGCCCATTTGACTTCGGTGCCGCGTTCCATCATCACGACGGGGCTGCTGATCGCAACGTGAGGCGCTAGGGCAAAAGAAGCGGCGACGAAAAGAACAAGAAAAGATGAATTGGGGGGATGCATAGGAGAGGAGAAAGACGGGGTTATAAGTGCTTGAGGATGAATTTTTAACGGCAGAAAGTGTCAGCAGGTGGCGGAAATATTCTCCCGCTAAGATTACGCCCCGTCACCCCGAGGAAGACGCAGCTCAAGCCGGCGGCCGGGGCAGACCACCGAGCGCCCTCCGGACTTTGGAGATTTTTCATTTTTGGCAGGGGAGGAACGAGGAGATGGAGCATGGCGAGAGGGAGAAATTTCGGGGAAAGATCACGGTGTTTCGAGGCTGAGAAAAGCGAGGCGCTCCCGAGAGGCCACCGCAGGCTGCCAAAACCAACCGGATTTGTCCCAGCACTGGGCATAGGGGTAGGCATCCACCACCTTTTGGTAAGCCGTCATGGCCTCGTCCTTTTTCCCCTCCGCCTCGGCAACCTTGCCCAGAACAAAGGTGCAGGTGCCCACGTCATTAAGGGCCCAGGCCTGATGACCGTTTTCGGTGTCCGGAAGCGAGGTCAACTTGCTTTGCATCTCCACGGCTTGCGCCCCGTAAAGGGATTGGCAGCGCTCAATGGCCACCCGCGCCGCGGGATAATCTTTGCGCTCCAAGGCGGACCACGCCTGCATGGTCAGGGCGGAAGAACTCTCCCCCGAAGGAGCCGGTTCTTGCCCCTCGACAAGACCGTTTAAACAAAAAAGCGTGGCGGTGGCCAAAACCGCCCGCTTAGGAATGGACAGGCGGGGGGCCAGCATGATTAGGTAATGTATGTGTAACCTAGGTCGGGTCAAGTGGAACTTCGCTCTTCTTTTGGTCGGCGCCGGATTGACCAGCCAGAGCATGGGCGGCGGATCGCACGTCGAAGTGAGACAAACCGCGGATAAAGGCTGGGAATTGCGCCGCAACGGGGAACCCTACTTCATCCTCGGGGTCGGCGGTTCCGGATCTCTCGCTCTGGCCAAAAAAATGGGAGCCAATTCGGTGCGTTATTGGGGCATTCAGGAGTTGGAGCAAACCGATGCCTCGGGAAGGTCGAATCTGGCCCAGATTGAGGAACTCGGCCTCACCTTCTGCGCCGGCCTTTGGGTCGTGCACGAGCGCCACGGATTTTCCTACCTTGACCCGGAGATGGTGCAAAAGCAGCGCCAGAAGGTCCGCGAGGCGGTGCGTCGCTACAAAGATCATCCGAATCTGCTCGTCTGGGGGCTCGGGAACGAAGCGGAAATTTTTCCCGGCCTCCCGGAGGCGGCGCGTGTATGGAAAGAACTCGAGGAGCTGGCCAAGATCGTCAAGGAGGAGGACCCGAATCATCCGGTTATGACCGTCATCGCCGGGGCCGACGAGAACAAGGTGCGAGAGATCATGGAGCACTATCCCTCGATCGATATTCTCGGCATCAACGCCTACAGCGGGGCGGGCGGCACGGGCATGAAGCTCGAGGGACTCGGCTGGAAAAAACCCTATGTCATCACCGAGTATGGTCCCTCGGGGCACTGGGAAGTGGCCAAGACAGCGTGGGGCGCCCCCCTCGAGCCCACCGCGGACGAAAAAGCGGCGCAGTATTTCGCCACGCTGCAGAGCGTGATGAAAAACAAAGAAGGTCTGTGCCTCGGTTCCTATGCTTTTCTCTGGGGCCAAAAGCAGGAAACCACCCCCACCTGGTATGGGATGCTCCTGCCCGGCGGGGAAAAACTTCCCGCAGTGGATGCGGTCGTCCGGCAATGGACCGGAGAGTGGCCGGCCAACCGCAGCCCGAAGATCGAATCGTTGCGTTTTGAAAATGAGGCGGACCGCGCCAAGGCGGGCACACGCCTCCAGGCCATCGCCGTGGTCTCCGATCGCGAGCAAGACAATTTGACTTACGAGTGGACGGTCATGGCGGAAAGCACAGACCTCAAACACGGCGGGGATGCCGAGAACGCGCCGCCGACCTTCCCGCAAGCGGTCGAATCCGGCCGCGGGACGGACTGCACCGTGACCTTCCCTCCGCCCGGCGCCTACCGACTTTTTCTGGTCGTGCGGGACGGCAAAGGCGGGGCGAGCACGGCCAATCTGCCTTTTCTCTCCGAGTAAGCACCGGCACTGCGGAGTTGCCTCCTTCCGACTGCTGAGTTCTATTGCGGTCGCATGCTTTCATCGTCACCGCAACTCCACCGCGGCAAGAGCCGCCACCAATACCTTTACCGTCAGATTTCCGAGAGTATCCGAGGCAAGATCGAGAACGGGGAGTTGGCCCCCCTCGCCCGCCTGCCGTCCATGGACGAGCTGGCCAAGCAGCTCAACGTGAACAAAATCACGGTGCGCAAGGCCCTGGGGGAATTGCGGGCCGAGGGGCTCATTTACAGCGTGCCCGCGCAGGGAACTTTCGTGGCCGACCCGCTCGCCCCGCAGCAAAAGCGCAAGCAGAGCTCGATGGTCAGCGTGGGTCTGGTCGGCCACGTGCTGCGCAGAAAGTCGATGGGACCTTACCACTTGGAAATCGTCGGCGGAATCCAGACCGAACTGAGCCGCCAACACGCGGCCCTGGTTATCCTCCCCGCCGGCGATCTGCGCAAAGAAGATGACTATTTCCGGCTGGTCTCCAAAGCGCACGTCGATGCGGTGATTTATCTCGGCCCGATCGCCCCGCCGATTCTCGGGCACCTCATCCGGCAAGGTCCGCCCGCCGTGGTGGCCGACGCCCCCGAAGGCAGCGGGAATGCCGACGTGATCTGCTTTGACAATGCGGCCGGGGCCAGAGCGGCGGCGGAGCATCTTTATGAAATGGGCCACCGCGAATTCGCTTTGGTCACGGGCGACGATCAGATCGCGAGCATGGAACGCGAAGCCGCCGCGATCGCTTATTGGACCGGGCGGGGAGTGCCCGCTACCTCCATCCGGCGCATCGCGGGCGATTTCAGCCGCGAATCCGGGATGGAGGCAGGCGAAAAATTGCTCCGCGAACCATCGATGCCGACCGGAATTTTCTGCCTCAACGACGAAATGGCGGTGGGCTTGCTCGCCGCGCTCCAGAACGGCGGCCGCTGCCGCGTGCCGCAGGATGTTTCCGTCATCGGATTCGATGACATCTTTTGGGCCGGTGGCTCGGTGCCCGCCCTCACCACGGTGCGTCTCGACAAGTGCCTGCTCGGGCGGCTCGCCGCGCAGCGCGTCTTGGAGCGCCTGCAGGAACCTTCGCTGGCGGCCACCTACATCCGGGTCGAACCACAAATCGTCTTGCGCAACTCAACGGGGCCCGGCCCGGCCAAGATCGGGCCCGACGTGCTTCGCCCTTGAGCTCCGTCGCCCAGCATCGTCCCTTCCCCGCGGACTTTCTCTGGGGTGCCGCCACCGCGGCCTACCAGATCGAGGGGGCCGCGGACCAGCACGGCCGCGGGCCGTCGGTCTGGGACCGCTTTTGCCGCACGCCGGACAAGGTGTGGGAGGGTCACGACGGCCGGACCGCCTGCAACCACTACCACCGCCACCGCGACGATGTCCGGTTGATGAAGGATCTGGGGCTGCAAGCCTACCGCTTCTCCCTTTCCTGGACGCGCCTGCTCCCGCGGGGGCGAGGCAAGGTCAATGCCCGCGGATTGGATTTCTACGACCGACTGGTCGACAGCTTGCTTGAGGCGGGCATCCGGCCGGTCTGCACTTTGTTCCATTGGGATTACCCCACGGTTCTTTTCGACGAGGGTGGATGGGGTCATCGTGACTCGCCGGCTTGGTTTGCCGATTATACCGCGCTGGTCGCCCGGCATTTGGGCGACCGGATCGGGGATTGGATGACTTTCAACGAGCCCCAGTGCTTCATCGGGCTGGGTCATGGCACCGGCCTCCACGCCCCGGGACTGCGCTTGCCCATGCGCGCGCAACTCAAAATGGTGCGCCATGTGCAACTGGCGCACGGCTTGTCCGTCTCGGCCCTGCGGGCCGGATGCCCGAACCCGGTTCGCATCGGCTGGGCACCGGTCGGCGTGGTGCATTACCCAGCGACGGCCAAACCGGCCGACGTGCAGGCGGCACGGCGGGCGACCAATGCCTGCGGACGCGATCACCTTTTCAACAACACGCACTGGAGCGATCCGGTCATTCTCGGACGCGTGGCGCCGGAAGCGCGCCGGGCCTACGGCAAGCTGCTCCCGAAATATTCCGAGGCCGACCTGCGGATCATGGCCCAGCCCTTGGAATTCTACGGTCTGAACATCTACCAGGGAACCCCGGTCAAAGCCGGCCGCGACGGCCGGGCCAAGGTGGTGCCCTTCGCACCGGGAAACCCGCGGACCGCCTTCGGTTGGAATATCACCCCGCCGGCTTTGCGCTGGGGTCCGCGCTTCATCCACGAGCGCTACGGCTTGCCCGTCTTCATCACCGAAAACGGCTTGAGCAACACCGACTGGGTGGCCGAGGACGGCAAGGTGCACGATCCCCAACGGATCGATTTCACCTCGCGCTACCTGCGCGAGTTGCGCCGCGCGGTGGCCGATGGCGTGCCGGTCAAGGGCTACTTCCACTGGTCGCTGCTCGACAACTTCGAATGGGCCGAAGGCTACAAACAACGCTTCGGCTTGGTTCATGTCGATTACGAAACGCAGCGGCGGACCCCGAAGGACTCCTACCACTGGTATCGCGAGGTCATCCGCCGCCGCGGAGCGGTGCTCTGATCCCGCGCGGAGAAATTCTACATAGGTTGGGCCGGAAGGGCGGGACACACGCGCTTCCCCTTATTGGCCTGATGCCAACGTCCTTTTGCTTTTCGACTATGGATCGAGCGGCAGGGCTGGGCCTTTGCCTCGGGGCCATCTTCACTGCGTTCCGGTTGGACCGGAGGTACGACCCTACCCCCGGGCCGAAGGGCAAAGTCCCAATGCGATGGGCCCGTGGTATGGACCTGAGGACGCAGGCTTCCAGGCCCCGGTCCCCGAAGGGCCCCCAGTGGAGATAAAAACAAAACCCGGTCCGCGAGGACCGGGTTTTGGTGAAAACTAAGTGAAGCTTAGCCTTAGCGGCGACGGCGAACGAGATGCGCGCCGAGACCCGCGGCACCGAGAGCGAGCAGAGCATAGGTGGAGGGCTCGGGAACAGTTTGCACCACGGCGCTGCCAAAGACGCCCGCATCTGCGGGATTGGCGTTGAGGCCTGTGACCGTGAATCCGTATTGGATGATGAGTCCGTCAGCAAAAGAGAGGTCCGCGGATACGCTGAAAGGACCCGCGGAAGAAAGCACACTGAACTGATTGATCACCGCGGCGAAGCTAATAGGAGCGAGAGCCTTGACGAAAGCAATGGCCGTGTAATTCGGACTAAGGAGATTAAAAGAATCAAGGTTCCCTTGGAACGTCACGGTATTTCCGATAAGCGCGTTGTTCTCGACAAACGTATTAGCTTCCATCCACTTGTTGCCCTTGGGGCCAGCTGTGACGCCGCCATCTGTGCTGTCAGTCCAGAACGCGCGATCAGCATCAGTACCGGTCAAAGAATCGACGTAGGCGTTGAAGTTCGGCGTCAAGGTCAACGTGCTGGCAGCGAAGGTAGAGCTGAGGTCGGTTAGACCCCACCCGGTTCCGAAGATGTAGCTGCCTGGGGAACCTGTGGCACCTCCGGCATTATTGAAGACGTTCATGTATCCAACCCAGTTTTCACTGGGGTCGACCTCGAGGGTCACTAGTTGGGCCGAAGCGGTGTTGAGGGTAAACGCTGCAGCAGTGAAGACTGCGGCAAGCATGGTGAGGAGTGATTTGTTCACAAGGATGGTGCGTTAAATGGTTTTTTGAGTAATTAGCAGTGTTGTTGAGTAATTGTACTGCCATCATACAAGCTCTTTTAATCGTTGTCAAAGAGGAATTTAACCAGTTGCCTCAATCCCGCCCGTTCCGCCAGGCCCACGCGACTCGGGACAAAGAAAAAACCCGGTCCGCGAGGACCGGGTTTTGGTGAAAGCTAAGTGAAGCTTAATTTTAGCGGCGACGGCGGCGGACCAGATGGGTCCCGAGCCCCGCGGCACCGATCGCGAGAAGCGCGTAGGTCGAGGGTTCCGGAACTACACCGACGTTGTCAACGCCGACCGCTGAACTGGCACCCCAGAGCGGCACGAAAATCATTTTCTCGGTGGCGAGCGGCACGAACCAATTGAAGGTGAATGTAGTCCAATCTGTGTAGGCGGCACCCAAAGGTTTTCTATCGCCACTGTCGGCAAGGTAACTGTTGCCAGCCCAAGCCTCGACTTTCATTCCCCCGTTTGCTGTACCGGCGAAGGTTTTGAGATCGAGCGTGAAGGTGTTGGAAATTCCCGGAGTAACGCCAACGGTTGCAACCGGCCAACCGCCTCCATCAACACCGCGTTCAGGTGGGCTAACTAGCACGGCCCAAGACCCAGCACCGGCATCGATTAGGCCGTATCCGCCACCTCCGGCTCCTCCAGTTGATGGGTAACTAAATGTAACTGGGCTTGGGCCGCCAGAGGATTCGGCCCAACCGGTACCGCCAGCGGAGAAGTCGCCGTTGGGGATCAAGATTTGGGCGCTGGCCGGCAGCGCGAGGCAGCCGATCATAGCGAGTGTGAGTGGGAGGATTTTATTTTTCATGTTGTTTTGGGATGGGATTTTAGTTGGAAGGTAAGACAAGGCCCAATGGTGAAACTTGCCAAACTAGTTGCATCCTAATTGAGGCCTGGAGGGTGTCAAATAAAAATTCGACCCCCGATGAAAAATTTTTACCCGGCCGCGCCGGCAACAACGGGGACCCGACAAACAAGCAAGCCATGACGTTCTTTCCGACGGCCGAGAGTCTGCAAAGCGAGATGCGCCCTGTGCCGATGCCGGGGTAGGCTTGAGCACCCATTCGCCGCACGGCCGTGCACCGTACAATGCAGTAGCAGAGCGGAGGGGGCATGCCGCTCCCTCCCCGCTTTTTCGGTTCGAAAAAAGCCCCCGTGACCAGTTCGTCGCGCTTTTTGACCGTTTCGTCGCATTTTTTACGATTTTTAGTGCGATGTGGCGGGGGGGCAGAATAGCGGTGCGTTGCCATTCAACGGATCGCATGACGAACCGCCCAAGCCGTGAAAACTATGAAACACCGTTCTCTCTTTCTCTCGGTCGCCGCCCTGCTGACCTTGTTTGCCGCGAGCATGGGTCACACCTCCACCGCCACCCAGAACATCCTCAACACCTTCAATGTCCTGAATACCGGGACACGTTAGACCGCGTGCCTTCCTGCTTTCTAAAACCAGGTTGGTCCTGTAGCGTTCCTGCCCCGTGAAAGGACCACCCACCCGAAAAAGGCCGGCCGCGACCACCACCCGACAGTCCATTGGGGAATTTGTCGAGCTGGACGGGGAGCCTTTCTACCGTATCGGCGATCACGACAAGATGCCGCCGTTTTTCCTCTCGGTGGTCAGCGCGGAGGACCATTGGATGTTCTTGTCGAGCCACGGCGGCCTGACGGCCGGACGCGGGGATGCGGACCACGCGCTCTTTCCTTATGACACGGATGACAAAATACGCGACAACACCGAGACGACCGGAGGCAAGACGGTCATCCGGGTCCGCCGGGCCGGCGGGGATGCGCTCTGGGAACCTTTCTCCATCCGGGGCGAAGGCCGTTTCCGCGTCCGTCGCAGCCTGCTGAAAAGTGTCTGGGGCAACGAGGTTTGGTTTGAAGAAAAAAACGAAGACCTCGGACTGGTC
>CAIZMQ010000142.1 GCA_903934135.1 uncultured Verrucomicrobiota bacterium | reverse complement strand
GTCAGTCCCGGTGGTTCGCCCGCGCTCAAGGTGAATGGCGAAACTGTCGGCCGTGCTTCACTCCCACCTGTGCTTATCGACCGCTTTCAAAGCGGAACTTACCCAAGTCCCGAAACAGAGCTCGATGAGCCGGTCTTCGTCAATACATGGGGTTTCCAGTGGGACGTCAGTAGCCTTGGCCCCATCAGTTCTCTCGGGATCGATTTCAGCGCCGTGACCCATGCGCAAATTTACGAAGTCCGCCTCGACCAGTCCGATGTCGCGGCGAGCGGGGTGGTTTTTGTTCCCCGCTTTCTGGCTCTGGCCGGCATGGGAACACCGCTTTACGACGGCTCCAGCACTTCGGTCACGCACAGCTTCACCGGGCCGCCTGCGAGCACCTTGATCGTGGAATACAGCGAGTACGCGGGACAATCAGCATGGACCCCTTCCGCCCCGGTGGAAACAGATTCGGGCACTTTCAACGTCACCTTCACTGCGCCGGGGGATCGACGCGCTGCTTGGAGTCGCAACATGTTCTTCCGCGCCAAATATCCATCAGACCCATGAAAACCACGCGAAACACGGCCTTCACCCTGATCGAATTGCTTGTTGTCATGGCCATCCTGGCTGTCTTGGTCGGCATTGGCAGTGCGGGGCTTTTGTCCGCCACGGATAGAGCGAAGACCGCAACCGAGACAGCCGCAGCTAGGACGCTTATTTCCGCTTATCAAGCCGCTGCTGCAGACAACGGCGGCCGCTATCTCGCGGCGCGCGATACCTCGGCCGTAAACGTGCTCAATGGCGAGGGCAAACCCGTCAGCAACCGTCAGGTGCGGGCCCGCTATCCTTTCCGACTGGCGCCCTATTTCAATTACGCCATCGAAAGCACGCTGCTGGCCGGAAACAACCGCCAGCAACTGCTCAAGGTCATGAACCTTTCGAGTCCGTCCGGCAGCATGTACGATTACGGGATTAGTGCCTTTCCGTCGTTCGGCATCAACCGCTATTTCGTCGGCGGCACAGCCGGACAGACCAACAGCGAATGTGTCCATTCGGTCGGACAGGCCGATCACTCCATCATTGCTTTTGTCTCTGCGGGCAGCAGTGAAATCAACGGCTACGAATACGTGCGGGCACCCGGCGAACCCGGCGGCGGCTGGAGCGGGGGAGAGTGGACCAAGGATTCGGACCCTTCTCAATTCGGCTTCGTCCATCCGCGCCACGGCGGGAAAGCCATTGCCGCTTTTCTCGACGGCTCCACGCGACTCATGACCGTCGAGGAGTTACGCGACATGCGGCTCTGGAGTCGGCAGGCCGCGCAGGAAAACAATCCGAAATACACTGCCGGCCAGTAACGCAACCCCGACCACCACTATTATGACCACCACCGCAGCACCCACCGGCATCATGGGCCGGCTCAAGGCCGAGACGGCCGAGCAGCATGCCATCGCCGAAGCCAAGCCGCTGGAAGCCGCGCTCGTTGCGGGCTCCATCGACCACGACCAATACAAACAATATCTAGGCCAGCGCTGGCTCATCCATCGCGAACTCGAGGCGGCGACCGACCGTGTGCTCGGTGAGGACCAGCGCCTCTCCCATCTCGGCCTGCCAGGTCTCTACCAGACCGCGAATATCGAAGCCGACCTCGGCTACTTGGGGGTCGAGACATCCACGATCGAGCCGCTCAAGGGCGCGCAAAATCTGGTCGGGACCATCCAGCAGGCACCGTCGCCGGCCGTGCTCATGGGTATCTATTACGTTTTCGAAGGCAGCAAAAATGGCGCCCGTTTCATCGCCCGCGCCCTCGGCAAGGCCTGGGGCAAGACAGACGGCGAGGGAATGAAATACCTCGACCCGCACGGCGAAGCGCAACGTGGACTGTGGATGAAATTCCGCGAGGACATGAATGCCATCGATTGGTCGTCCGAAGAGCAGGATACCATGGTCAAAGCCGCGCAGCATACGTTCGACGCGATTTCCGCACTGGACGACGAAATCCAATTGGCCTGACCGCACTCTTTTCCAGGCAGATGCTTCGTCCGGCGACCTTTCTTGCCGTCTTGCTCACCGCGTTCAGCGCGCGTGCCGAGCCGGCCCGTATTGTCACGGCTGGCGCGGCAGTGACCGAAATCGTCTCCGGCCTCGGCCTCGGGCCACAAATTGTCGCGGTCGATACCTCGAGCAAAAACCTCGAGCACGCACGCGACAAACCCGATGTCGGCTACGTCCGCATGCTTGGTGCGGAGGGTATCCTCTCGCAAAAACCCGACCTCTTCCTCGCTTCCGGGGAGGCCGGCCCGCCCGCCGTGCTCGAGCAAATCAAAGCGGCGGGCATGGATGTGGTGGTCGTTCCCAACGGCTATTCCCTCGATAATATCGACGACAAAATCCGCGCCATTGCCGCGGCGGCCGGCCGGGTGGAAGCCGGAGAAAAGCTCATCACCCAGGTGGAGGCTGACGTGCAGGCGCTCCGCGCCGCGACGGCGGCCAACCAAGGCGAACTTCCCGGGGTGGTCTTTCTCTTGGCCCGCCATGGTGGCAACCTCATGGTCGCGGGCACGGAGACCGCGGCGCATGCCATGATTGAGGCCAGTGGTGGACGCAATGTCGCTGCCTCCTTCACCGGCTACAAACCGCTCTCGGCGGAGATTTTTGCCGCCGCCACGCCTGATTTTGTCATTGTTTCGGAGAGCGTGGGCGGTGATGACACCGAATTGCTAGCGCGCGTACCGGGCCTCGGCGCCACGCCTGCCGGTCGCCAGCTGCGGGTTATACGCGTCGACGACGCGGCCTTCCTTGGCTTTGGCCCACGCACCCCGTCTGCCGCGACTGAGGTCGCGCTGGTGCTGAGACAGCCGTGAACGCGGCAAGGGAGAACGACTCGCGACGGCGGGGTCGGGCTCATGGACGACTTTGGCTTCTCGCTTCGCTCTTTCCCCTTGTCCTTCTGGCCGCTTCCGCCCTTGGCGCGGTCAACATCGGCCTCGCCGACCTGTGGAATCTCGTCGCTGCTCCAGCCCAGGTCCCGGAAATTGTCCGTGCTGTGTTTTGGGAGATCCGCCTGCCGCGTGTGTTGCTCGCGGCCTTGGTTGGGGCGGCCCTTGCCTTGGCCGGGGCGGGGGTGCAGGGGCTGTTCCGGAACCCGCTGGCCGACCCCGCGCTCATCGGGGTTAGCGCCGGCGCCGCTTTGGGTGCGGTGGTCTGTTTCTTTTTTGGTTGGGAAGGACTGCTCGGCGGTTGGCTCTTGCCTCTGGCCGCTTTTGTCGGCGGTTGGCTCGCGGTGCTTGTTTTGGGAATTTTCAACACAGGCTTTGCGGCCGGTGGCACGGCCAAACTTATTCTCGCCGGCGTCGCGCTCAACGCCATGCTGGGGAGTGCGCTGGGATTTTTTCTCTTTTCGGCGAGCGACGATGCCTTGCGCTCCATGACCTTCTGGACCCTTGGCAGTTGCGCCTCAGCCCAATGGCCCCAGGTGGTCGTCCTCCTCATCTTCCTCGCCATTGGCGGGATGCTCCTTTGGCGGAATGCGCGGTCCCTCGATGCTTTGCAATTCGGTGAGGAGCAGGCCGCGCACCTCGGGGTGTCGGTCGTCCGGGTGCGCCGCGAGATCATCGTGGCCGCCGCCTTGCTAGTCGGGGCAGCCACCGCCTTTGCCGGCACCATCGGCTTCATCGGCTTGGTCGCTCCGCACATGGCGCGTCTTTTGCTCGGCGGTCTGCACCGACTCGTTCTGCCCGGAGCCTTGTTGCTCGGCGCCATGCTTCTCGTCTTGGCCGATCTCGGGGCACGCACTTTGGCGGCGCCGGCCGAACTCGCGGTCGGGATCCTCACCGCAGTCATTGGCGGCCCTTTCTTCCTCTGGCTCCTGCGGCGCCCGTCTTCCTGGTCCGCCTGATGATCCCGAACGCCCCATCTTTGGTCGCGGAAGGAATCACGCTGTCACGCGACACGCGACGGATCCTTGATCGCGTTTCACTCGCTGTAACGCCGGGAAAATTCCTTGCCGTCATTGGTCCCAACGGCGCCGGCAAGACCACCTTGCTCTCGGTCCTGTCCGGGTTGTTGAAGGCGGATGACGGCCGCGTGATGCTCAACGGTCGTGAGATCTCGGGCTACAGCCCGGCCGAGCGCGCGCGGCACTGTGCCGTGATGCGTCAAGACAATGCCCGTCCTTCCGGCATGACCGTGCTCGAGGCGGTCGAACTTGGGCGTTTGGCCCATAATGCGGCGGATGATGCGCGCCCTCTCGCGCGGCAGATGCTGTGGCAGATGGATCTTTCCGACCTTGCCGACCGCGACTGCTCGCGTCTTTCCGGCGGGGAGTGGCAGCGGGTGGCTTTTGCCCGCACCATGGCGCAACTATCCGGTGCGGAGGCTTCGGGTCTGCTTTTGCTCGACGAGCCGATCTCAAGCCTCGATCCCTTGCACCAGCACCAACTCCTCGGTGAAGCACGGCGTCTGGCCCGGGACGGACATGGCGTTCTGGCTATCCTCCATGATCTCAATCTCACGGCTCACTATGCCGATGAGGTGGCGCTGCTGGCCGCCGGACGCATTCACTCCAGCGGCCCGGCTTCCGAAATCATGCAGCCCTCAGTTTTGTCGGAAATCTACGGCTGCCGCATGACAGAAATCCGCGATGGAGGACAGCGTGCCTTGGTCAGTTTGCCGCTGCCTTCTGTTGGGTAGCGCGTGGGACCAGGGCAACCGCCTGCCGTGCGCGGCGGCAAAGCAAAAGCTCTGAGGATCCGGCCTCACTCCCCGAGAAAAATCCCGAGCGCGCGGGCATGGCGCAGGATCTGGCTTTCTTCGGAAACCGTGCGGGTCCGGTTGACCGCGTCGGCCAGGGCCACATCGGTGACCGACCCGAAGCGATAGCTGACCATGCGCCCGAACATCCCGTCGGCGGCGAGCTCGACGGCGCGGACCCCGAATTGTTGACCGATGACGCGATCAAACGCGCCGGGAGCGCCACCACGCTGGAGGTGGCCGAGCACGCACGAACGGGTCTCGCGTCCGGTGCGTGCCGCAATCAGCGATTCCACGTAGGTGCCGATGCCGCCGAGGCGGCTATCACCCGTCGATGTTTGTCTCCGGATCTGCCGTCCGGCCTTGGCCCGCGCGCCTTCCGCCACCACAGCCACCAGCGAGCGTTGTCCGCGCCTCTCCGATTCCTTGATGAAGCGGGCCAGGCGGTCGCCATCGAAAGGCAATTCGGGCAGCAGGGCGATTTCTGCGCCGCCGGCCACCGCCCCGTGCAAGGCGAGCCAGCCCGTGTGGCGTCCCATAACCTCGAGCACAAGGATGCGCCGGTGACTTTCGGCCGTGGTTCGAAGGTTGGCCACCGCTTCGGCAATCCGCGTCACCGCAGTATCGAAGCCGAAAGTGACGTCGGTCGAATCGAGATCGTTGTCGATCGTCTTGGGCACGCCGATGACGGGAACCCCGGAACGCGCCAATTGCAGGGCTGTACGGAGCGAACCATCGCCACCCAACACGACAAGCGCGCCAACCCGATTCTGCTCGAGTGCTTGGCGGGTAGCCCGGACGAGCGGTTCCGGCAAAATGGATTGTCCGCCCGGACCGCGTCGCGTCTGGAAACGCCCCTTGTTGGTGGCCCCGAGAATACTTCCACCCGTGGCTTCGATCCCGAGGGTGTTGGACGGCGTGAGCAGGCGCGCGCCCGCGGGATGAAGCAGGCCCTCGTAGCCTTCGGGGAAGCCAACCACTTCAAGGTTCCGTGCCGCGGCAGCGCAAACGAAGCCGCGGATCACGGCGTTGAGCCCGGCGCAATCGCCGCCGGCGGTCAGGATGCCCAGACGCGAGGCGGGCATGGGGTCAGAGGGTGCTGCGCTTACTGACCGGTCTGCCCTCTGCGGACCAGCTTTCATGCAGGCTCCAGCCGCGCTGGATTAGTGCGAGGCCCTCGGAGAAACGGTCTGCTGATCCGAGCAGTACGACGATGATGCGCCGCGGGATGGCGATCTTTTGCCCGTCGCGCTCCACGGCTTCCGGCTCGCGGTCGGCGGCCAGCACGATGCAATCACCGGCCAGCCGGGTGCGGCCGGTCTTCACTCCCTCGATGCCGTCGCGGCCGAGCAATTCGTTGGTGTTGCGCAGAAGGAACCCGCGCGTGGCTCCGTCAATTCCCTGGATGGAAATTTCCCGGGTGGGCTGCGAGACATAAAAGTTGAATCCCGCACGGCTGTAAGCGTAGCGCGTCAGACGGGCAAGATCCGCCGCGGTCGAATGCGGGGGAGGTGACAGGTTGTCCAAGCCGTGCGGGTTGAGAAAAAGCGAACGCTTCATGCCGAGCTTGCGGGCCAGGGCGTTCATGTGCGCGGAGAAATTGTCCACCGGTGAGAGGGCCTGCGGATTGGGTAAACGCCCGCCCACATTTTGCGCCAGAGTGTAGGCCGCGTGGTTGTCGGAACTCATCATGGCCGAGTAAAGTAGGTCACGCAGGGAGATCTGGTCGCCGGGTTGAAGTTGGCAGGGATTGACCCCGCCCACCCCGCCGACTTCGGACGGCACGCTGACCAAAGTGCTCAACGAAGTCCCCGAAGCTTCCGCCCAGTCGAGCACGACCATGGCGGTGGCGATTTTGGTCAGGCTCGCGATTTGGCGCTTTTCGTTCTGCCCGGAAGCGGCGAGCACGTGCCCCGTATTGTCGTCCAAGATGATCCAACTCGCAGCCGTGGCCGGGACCACTCCGGCGGCGAGGAAGAGCAGGGTGGCAATAAGTGTGCCGCGTATGAGAGACATAATGATTTGAGGCTAACGCCCGGTCACCGAAAATCAATGCCTTCCGCCCCCGGCGGACATTGCCCAACGGGTTCGCGGGTGCTTTACTGAATGGCCGTGAGCAAAAGCGCCTTTGATTCCATCGAGTCTGTTCTGAAGGACGTGCGTGCCGGCAAGATGGTCATCGTGACCGATGATGCCGAGCGCGAGAACGAAGGCGACCTGGTCATGGCCGCGAGCAAAGTGACGCCCGAGGCGGTCAATTTCATGGCCAAAAACGGCCGCGGTCTTATTTGCGTCCCGCTTACCGCGACGCGTGCGCGGCAACTCGGTTTGCAGCGCATGGTGGCGCACAACCGCGAATTGCATCGGACCGATTTCACGGTCTCTGTCGATGCGGCAAAAGGTGTGACTACCGGTATCAGTGCGCGGGACCGTGCCAGGACGATCCGCATGCTGGCCGGAACGAAGAGCGGTCCGGCCGACCTGACCGAGCCCGGGCACGTTTTCCCCCTGCAGGCGCGGGAAGGTGGGGTCCTGCAACGTGCGGGCCACACCGAGGCGGCAGTTGATCTGGTGCGTCTGGCCGGACTCGATGCCACAGGAGTGATTTGCGAGATCCTCAACGAAGACGGTTCGATGGCGCGGCTCAACGATCTGCAGAAGTTCCGCCGCAAGCATAAGCTGAAGATGTGCTCCATCCGTGATCTCATCGCCTACCGCAGGCGCCGCGAGAAATTGGTGGAGCGCGAACAATGTGTGCGCATGCCGACCGATTACGGCGACTTCGATCTTTATCTGTACCGCTCGCTGACCGACGGAGCACACCACCTTGCCCTGGTCCGCGGCAAAATCGACCCGAAGCAACCCGTGCTGGTCCGCGTGCATAGCGAGTGCCTGACCGGTGACGTGTTTGGCTCGCGCCGTTGTGATTGCGGATCGCAATTGCACCAAGCCATGCGGCAGATCGCGCAGCACGGAACAGGCATCCTTCTTTACATGCGGCAGGAAGGTCGGGGTATCGGGCTACCGGCCAAAATCCACGCTTACAAGTTGCAGGAAGACGGTCTGGATACGGTGCAGGCCAACCGCAAACTCGGATTCCCCACGGACCTCCGGGAATACGGAATGGGCGCGCAGATTCTTTCCGACCTCGGGGTGCGAAAGATCCGCTTGATGACCAACAACCCGCGCAAAGTCGTCGGCCTTTCCGGCCACGGCCTGCAAATCACCGCGCGCGTTCCGATCAAGTCGGTGCCCCACGCTGAGAACGAACGCTACCTCAAAACGAAAAAGCGCAAAATGGGTCACCTTCTCTGATTGCCGCCCGTCCCGATTTTCCATCATAAAGCATCATGTCGAACAAACTCCCGACCCGTCCGCCGAAGCTGCATGCCGTTTCGGCTCCCCGCTTCGCCATCGTGGCCAGCGAATACAACCCGGAATTCGTGCAGGGGTTGATCAACAACACCTGCAAGGAACTTTACAAGATCGACCCGAACAGCGTGGTCGAGCTTTTCGGCGCCCCCGGCTCGTTCGAGATTCCTGTCGTGGCTGAAATGGTGGCCGCGAACCGCAAGTGCGATGTTGTCATTGCGCTCGGTCTCATTCTCCAGGGCCAGACCAAGCACGCCGAATTCATCGCTTTGAGCGTGGGCCATGCTTTGCAGCAGGTGGCGCTGAAGTATACCTTGCCGGTGATCCACGAAGTTCTTCTTGTCTCCAGCGAGGAAGAGGCGCGCGAGCGTTGCCTTGGCCGGGAACTCAACCGGGGTATCGAGGCGGCCCGCGCCGCTTTCGCCATGCTGAGGGTGAAGGAGAAATTCAAACCCCCGGCGTCCTTGCGTTGACCGCTTTCCACGCACCGTGTCCAAAGAAAACCGCCGCCAAGCCCGCATCCATGCCGTGCAGCAACTCTATGGTTGCGAGATGCGCGGCGTTCTGGTTCCCGTGGCGCAGGATCCCTCGCCGCCCCTCGCCGAGGAAGAATTGGCACCTTTTGCCCGCGAACTCCTCGATCATGCGCTCGGCCGTTTGCCCGAGATTGATGCCTTGCTGGCCGCCGCGCTGCAAAATTGGGATCTCCGGCGCCTTGGTGCGGTCGACCGCGCCATCCTCCGCCTGGCCGTAGCCGAGATGCTGGCCCGGCCCGACATTCCGCCCGCGGTGACGATCAATGAAGCAATCGAGATAGCCCGCAATCTGGCCACAGCAGAGTCCGCCCGCTTTGCCAACGGTGTGCTTGATCGCGTGCGTAAAGAAATCGGCCGCGACTCGCACGCGGCCTCCTGATCATGGCGGCGGGATTTTTGCGCGCCATCGCGGAGCGTTTCCGCGGAAGGCCTGTCGATTGGGATGAGCTCGAATCGTTGCTCCTGCAGTCCGACCTCGGGGTGAAGACAACCATGCAGCTGGTGGCCTCGTTGCAGGCCGTCACCGGGTTCTCCGCCACCGCCGACCAGGTCGAACGCGAGGCCCGCGCGGAGTTGACCAGACTTTTGCCCGAGCCCTTTCCGCCGCTCCTTCCCCTGCCGGGGCGTCCTCGTGTGCTGCTCATAGTCGGAGTCAATGGCACGGGCAAGACGACTTCCCTGGCCAAGTTGGGTGCCCTGCTCGGCCGCGGGGGAAATTCGGTGGTGATGGCTGCGGCCGATACCTTCCGCGCGGCGGCCATCGAGCAACTCGCGGCGTGGGGAGAAAAATTACACATCCCTGTTGTTCGCGGTGCCTATGAGGGCGATCCTGCCGCGGTCTGCCACGACGCCTACGAGACGGCGGTGCGGGACAAAGCAGACTTCCTGCTTTGCGATACGGCGGGCCGTTTGCATACCAAGCACAACCTCATGCAGGAGTTGTCCAAGGTGAAGCGCGTCCTGGCGCGGCGTGATCCGGAGAGTCCTCACGAGGTGCTCATCGTGCTGGATGCCACGACCGGTTCCAACGCGCTGGAGCAGGCCAAGCAATTCCAGGCGGCTTGCGGATTGACCGGGGCAATTCTGACCAAACTCGACGGCAGCGGCCGTGGCGGCACAGCGGTCGCCTTGCAGCAGGAACTCGGTGTCCCGGTGCGCTTCGTCGGCACGGGTGAGAAAGAAACCGACTTCGCTCCCTTTGACCCGAAGAAATTCGCGGCCGAGATGTTTTAGGAGCCGCCATTCCTTCTCGCTGTCCGCCTGCGGCCGGCACCCCTCGTCACTCCGCGCAATAATGCAGACTGACCCGCCGCATGGTTTCGTTTTCTTTCTGCGCGCTGTAATGGACAAGTCGTAACGAGACGAAATTTTGCACCCACATCCATGCTTTGAGCGTGTGGCGGAATCCGTTCTCGTTGCCGGTTTCATCGGCATAAATGCGGCCCGGCCCGTATTTTCGGTCGGCCTCGCGTTTGATCGTGGCCACCCATGCTTTGACCTTTTCATCGCCCCAGCCCTCGCGGTCGTATTGCAGCTCGACTTCGCTCAGTCCGTTGTTGGTGAAATAAAAAAGTGTGCGTTTGAGGCCTTCCTGCACGATGCCCTCCACGACAAGAACCTCGCGCGGTCCCGCGCCGCGCTCCTCGACCACCTTGGCCTTGGCCTTGCCCACCACATCCTTGATGCGCCCTTGAGGCTCGCCCCACTGCATGCCGAAGGGCGCTTTGATTTCCTGCTGCGCCGCAACAGGCGCGGCCGGCAGGGCAAGGGCCACTAAGAGCATCGGGACGCAACGAAATGACATGGCGGCGGCAGCGTTTCTGGGGTATCTCCTCTGGCGCGTATTCTGATGTCGGAACAAGCCACAAGCAAACTCAGTCGTAAGGGTTTGGCCGAAGGGTCCATGGGTATGCTGGCCATCACCACCCTCGGAGTCTCGGTCATCGCCCCGGCTTATGCCCTGACCGCGACGATGGGGCCGACCGCGTCCGTGGTGGGCAGCCACATGCCGGCCGTCTTCCTTGTCGGTTTCATTCCCATGCTGCTTGTTGCCCTGGGCTACCGCGAATTGAATGCCGATGCGCCGGACAGCGGCACCTCCTTCACCTGGGCGACCAAAGCGTTCGGTCCGTACGTTGGTTGGCTCGGCGGGTGGGGGCTGGTCTCGGCCACGGTCATCGTGCTCTCCAATCTGGCCGGCATCGCGGTGGAATTTTTCTACCTGCTACTCGCGGAGATTATCCGTGCTCCCGCCATCGCGTATTGGTCGCATAATCTACTGGTCAATATAGGGACCTGTTTTGTCCTCATGGGCGCGGCGGTCTGGGTTTGCTACCGCGGGGCGACTGCGACCAAGGCGGTGCAATACTCGCTCGTCATCCTGCAGGTCGTGGTGCTCGTCTGGTATTCCATTGCCGCTTGGCAGGCCGCAGGTGATGCGCCGGCCTTGCCGTTTTCCTGGGATTGGCTCAATCCCCTCTCCGTCAGTTCCTTTGCCGCGTTCGCGGCAGGCCTTTCGCTTTCCATCTTCATCTACTGGGGCTGGGATGTCTGCCTGACCTTGAATGAGGAAGCGACCGATGGGGCACGCACCCCGGGCCGGGCGGCGGGCTTGGTCATTCTCATCACGCTTACCCTTTATCTCGCCGTCGCAGTTTCGACCATGCGCTTTGCCGGGCTCGGCGACACCGGGTTGGGGCTGGGCAATGCCGCGACCCGCGAGAACGTGCTTGCCGCGATGGCCGGTCCGGTCATGGGACCTTTCGCCATTCTGGTCTCTCTCGCGGTGCTGGCCAGTTCCATCGCCTCGTTGCAATCCACCGTGGTCAGCCCGGCGCGGACCCTGCTGGCCATGGGCCACTACCGCGCCATCGCCGAGCGATTTGCTTGGATCCATCCGAAATACCGTTCGCCCGGCTACGCCACCGTTGTCGCCGGGTTGGCTGCGGCCGTCTTCTATGCCTTCATGCATGTGGTCAGCGACCATGTGCTGGCCGACACCATTCTCACTTTGGGCATGATGATTTGCTTCTACTATGGGCTCACCGCGTTTGCTTGCGTCTATTATTTCCGGCAGACCCTCTTCCATAGCGCACGAAATTTTTTCCTGCGCGGCGCCGCGCCTCTCGCGGGTGGTCTTATCCTCGCTGCGGTCTTTCTGCAGACCGCCTATGACAGCATGAACCCGGCCTTCGGCAGCGGATCCTCCGTCTTCGGGGTGGGCCTCGTCTTTTTGCTTGGGGTGGGCATTATCTTCCTTGGTGTCGTGGTCATGATGATCATCGCCTGGCACCGGCCCGGTTTTTTCCAAGGTGAGACCCTTCGGCAGGACACGCCGACCTTTGAGGGTTGAGCACAGCCTAAAACGGCCCGAGTGGAGATATTTATGAAAACCCTCATCCTGCTCATTCTGCTCGTAGTTGCCTTTGTCGTGGTCAAGCGGGCCATGGCGGGCCCATCGATCACCGCGGGCGAAGCCGATGAGCGGGTCAAGGCCTCCACGGCGGTCCTGATCGACGTGCGTGAGCCGGACGAATGGACCGGCGGGGTGGCCGGGCCAGCCTTGCTTTGCTCCTTGAGCGATCTGCGCGGCCCCCGGGCGCAATGGAAAACGGTGCTTGAAGCCAACAAGGACAAAGAGCTGATCCTTTACTGCGCGAGTGGCGCGCGGTCGGGGGTCGCGGCGTCTATTTTGCGCAAGGAAGGTTTCAATGCCGTCAATGCCGGTGGCTTCGGCGATTGGAGCCGGGCCGGCCTGCCCGTGCGGGAGCCGTAAAGGTTTTCGCGGCGGTCTATGGCCGACGCGAAAAGCTTTCAAGGCTCGGAACAGCGGCTGCCGCGCCGGGTTCCGGTGGCGGTTCAAGTTGGCGGTAAAAGCGGAGCGCCTCGATCGGGCTGCCGAACTCGGAGAGGAAATAGAGTCCGTCCTGGTAGCGTCCTCCAGGGTCGCGGATGAGATATTCGTGGCCTCGTTTGCCCACGATGACCACGAAGTGGGTGATGCCATTGGGGTAGCGCAGGCGCACGATCACCGGGTTGCTCCTCAGGAGATTCCAGTCGATAAGGAAGTGGGAAGCGTCGTCCTCGTAAATGTGTTCGGCCACACCGGGGGGGAACTCGGCGGCTTTTTCCCAGTAGAGCCATCCCTGCCGGGTGAACCCGCCGTTACCCTGCAGGAATCGGTTCAGGGTCCCCGGATCCACCGCCGCCCCGTAAGAGGCGAGGACCATAGCGGCCGCCGCTACCGCACATCCCTCCGCACCCACTGTCGTCGCCCCACCGGCCAGCCGGCTTTCGCCCCAGCGTGGATCGGCCTGGGCGAAGTGCGGCACGTCGTTCAGGATGGTGAATGGGAAATACAGCCCGCCACTCGGGGCGAGCGGTCGGGCTGTTGCCGTCCATCTTTCGGCCCACCGCCATGCCGCGTAGGCGCCGGCGGACAGCACGGTGACGAGGAGGAGAGTGACCACCGTGGGGTAAAGACGCACAATACTGAAGAGACGCGAAATCACGTCGGAGCCCAATCATTTTCCAGAATCAACCAACGCAGAGGCGCGTCGGGTGCTTGAGCCGCAGCCTGGTTTGGTGGTGGCTGAGAGAGAGGGGGGCAAACCAAGGAATGCAAAAATTGGTGGCGATCGGCGAAGGCCAGAGAGTCTTGAACCAGGGGGTGGCTGCCATGGAGGCTATTGCCTTAAATGATGGTTTGGACTAATAACCGCTCCCGATGAGCGCAAACTCTTCCGATTACACGGTTCTGGACACCGCCCAGCGCGACCGTCTGTTACGTCGTTTGGTCGGCTGCTTCGCGGTGGCCGCTTTCCTCGCCCTTGGCATGGCGATTGCCACGTCGGCCTGGCAGCAGTCCGGCGGTGACATGGACCCGGTGTCTTTGGCCCAAGACCTGCCGCGTTAGGACTTTTCCGCGCAGATCCGGCGGTGAGGGTTCGTCGCCGTGGCCCGGCCTTGCCCGCTCCGGGGGCATCGGCTACCTTAAAGGGCGTTTTATGAGCAAAGAAGAGAAGTTCAAAGTGGCAGTGTTGGCGGGGGACGGGATCGGGCCGGAGGTAATGGCGGAGGCGCTCCGCGTTCTGGCTGCGGTGGCGGCCAAGTTTTCCATTCCTTACCAACTCCGCGAGGAGCGGGTGGGGGGAGCGGCCATCGATGTGGATGGAGTGGCCTTGCCCGACCAGACGTTGCAAACCTGCAAGGAATCCGACGCCATTTTGTTCGGTTCGGTCGGCGGTCCGAAATGGGAATCCCTGCCGCCCAACCAGCAACCGGAACGCGCGGCCCTGCTCGCTCTGCGCAAAACCTTTGCCCTTTACGCCAACTTGCGTCCGGCCGTTTGCCTGCCGGAATTGACCCATGCCTCGCCGGTGCGCGAGTCGATCGTGCAGGGTGGGTTTGATGTCATTTTTGTCCGGGAGCTGACCGGCGGGCTTTATTTCGGCGAACCGAAATATATGAAGCACGAGAGCGGCGAGTGGTTCGCGGTCGACACGATGATTTATTGGGAGAGCGAGATTGAGCGCATCGCCCACGTCGCCTTCCAAACCGCGATGAAGCGCAATCGTCATGTCACTTCAATCGACAAGGCCAATGTCTTGCAGAACGGAATTCTCTGGCGCCAAACGGTCGACCGCGTGGCCAACGAGTATCCGGAGGTCAAATTACGCCACCTCTACGTGGACAATGCCGCGATGCAACTCATCCGCAACCCGAAGGGCTTCGACGTCATTCTTGCGGAAAACCTTTTCGGCGACATCCTGAGTGATGAGTTGGCTATGATTGCCGGTTCACTGGGCATGCTGCCCAGTGCCAGCCTCGGAATTTCCAAGGGCAACGGCCGCTACTTCGGCATGTACGAGCCGAGCGGCGGCACCGCCCCGGATATCGCCGGCATGGGCATCGCCAACCCCATCGCGCAGATCCTTTCCGCCGCCATGATGCTCCGCTATTCCGCCGGACGCGAAGACGCGGCGTCCTCGATTGAAGCAGCCGTGCAGCGCGTCATCCGTGCCGGGCTACGCACGAAAGACATTCATACCGAGGGCACGCAACTGGTTGGCACCGCGGAGATGGGCAAGGCCATCGCCGAAGCACTGTGACGGCGCGAAGTTCTTGGCTTGGCGCGGTTTTTGCCCGCACTATTTGTTGTCCGTGAACTTCCGCAAACAGGCCGTGCCCGAGCCCGGCGCGTTTCAGATCGCGCCGATGGTGGACATTGTTTTCCTCCTGCTCATTTTCTTCTTGGTCACATGGAATTTCGCGCGTTACGAGACCGAACTAGACGTCAAGGTGCCCACGGCGAAGGAAGGCAAGGAGTCCCGACGTGCCGTGGGCGAAGTCATCATCAATGTGAAAGCCGACGGCACGATCATGATGAACCGCCGCGAAATTACGGCGGAGGAATTGACTGCCACCTTGCGAAAAATTTCCGAGCTTTATCCAGACCAGGCGGTGGTCCTCCGCGGCGACCAATCAACCGACTACCGTCACATCGTGGCGGTGCTCGACGTTTGCCGCACGGCCAACATTTGGAATGTGGCCTTTGCCACTGGTCGACCTGAGTCATGACGCGCTTCTTCGTCCTTTTTCTGCTCTTTCCTCTTTTGCTTTGCGCACAGGAGATCGTCGAGGTGCGCGTCGCCGAACCGGTCACCAGTGAGGCCGCACCCGAGGTGCGCCGCGCGGAGCCCGTGGTGCCTGCCGGCTCGGCGAGCGCTATACCGGAGGTTGATGCAACGGATGGCACCGGGGCCATCCGCGCGGCGCCTTCCAATCTGGCGAACGACCCGGCGCGGCGCACTTTCGAGCAGGCCAACGCTTTCTACGGCCAGAAGATGTACGATCTCGCCGTGCCCAAATATCAGGAGTTCCTCGCCATGGCACCGCGCGGCATCGACCGACAAGCCGGGTTGTTCCGGCTCGGCGAATGCTTGCGCGCCGCGAAGCGAAATGCCGACTCCGCCGCGGCTTACCGTCAGTTGCTCTCGGAGTTCAACAGCGGCGAATTTCTCGGTCCGGCCGCCTACCGCCTTGGCGAAATACAGTTCGGTGCGCGCGATTTCGATGGTGCCGCCTCCTCCTTCCGCCTGGCCACGCACCATGTGCGCGATGCCAAGTTGCGGCTGGCCGCGAAGTTTTTCGAGGGACGGGCTTTGGAGGCGGCCGGCCGCACGGCCGAGGCGCTCTCCGCTTACCGTGAGGTGGCCGCGCAGAAAGAGAACAACCCTTACCGCGAGCGCGCCCTATTCGATCTGGCCGAGGCCGACGCCCGCGCCGGTTTGACGGATAGCGCGTTGCGCCAGTGGCGTGGTCTGGCCGAGACGGCGCAGAACCCGGTTGTCCGGACCAGTGCGGCGGTCAAAGCCGGCCTGCTCGCCATAGACCAACGCGACTTTGAGGCGGCGCGGCCTTTGCTCGAGATGGCAGCCGCCAATCAAGAGCTGGCCAATTGGCGCGCGGCGGCGCAAGCCGGTTTGGTGCGTCTGGAATACGAAGCGGAGAATTATCCCGCGGCTGCGGAGTCGGCCGATAAAATCCTTCCCCTGCTCCCCCCCGAGACGCAGCCGGATGTACTGCTCCTTGCGGCCAATGCCCGCCGGCAAATGGGTGAACAGGAGCGCGCGCTTGCCCTTTACGACCGCCTTGTCGTGAACCATCCCGGATCCAACGCGGCACGCGATGCGGGCTTCCACCGTCTGGTTAGTCTCGTGGCGCAGCAGGACCCTCGTTCCCTCGCGCAAATCGAGGCTTTCCTGCAATCGTCGTCGTCGGAGGACCAGCAGGCCAAAGCAGAACTTCTCAAGGCCGAGCTGCTTTTTGGTCAAGACCGCTTTGCCGAAGCGGCCGAACTCTACGGCAAGGCATCCACCGCTCGTGGCACGGAACGCTACCGCGCCGATGCGCTCTACCGGCTTGCCTGGTGCCAACTGCAGGCCAAGCGTTACGACGATGCGGTGGAAGTGCTCACCCGTTTCCTCCTGCAATACCCGCGCCATCCGCTCGCCGGTTCAGCCTATGCTCAGCGCGCGGTGGCGCAGCTGGAAACCGGCGACCAGATCGCAGCTTTGGCCGACTTTGAAGCGGTGATCGACCGCTACCGCGATGCGAGGGAGCGGCAAGATGCCATGACGCAGCGCGCCCTTCTCCTCGGCAACATGCAACGTCCGGTGGACATGGCGGCGGGCTTTGAGCGGCTCCTCGCCGAATATCCCGAGACCAAAGCAGCCGCGCAGGCGCATTTCTGGATTGGTTACGCCGCGTCCGATGCCGGCCGCCATGAGGAGTCCATTGCACCGCTGGAGAAAGCGCGCGCTTTGGATCCCGGGAAATACGGCGAACGTGCCACGTTGCGCCTGATGCTCAGCCATTACCAGATGCAGGACCGCGAAGCGACAGGACGAGAAGCCAAAACCCTCGGCCCGGAGAAGGCCCCGGCCGAAGTACGCGAATGGTTGGGGCTGTCGGCGCTGCAGGCAAACGACTACGCCGCTGCGGCGGAGTTTCTCGCCCCGCTCGCGGCCGGCGATGGGGCGTCACCCGAATTGCGCATGTCCTTGGCCCGCGCCCAACTCGGGGCCGGACAAAACGAGGCTGCTCGCGCCACGCTCGACGAACTCCTGCCCAAGACCTATGAGCCCCGTCTCAAGGCCCGCGCCCATCTTCTCATGGCCGACGTCCTCATCGCCTTGCGTGACGGGGCGGCGGCCAAGGCCCAGGCCGAGGAGGCGCAGCGCCTGCAACCCGAGGGCCGGTTCAACGCCGAGGCACGGCTGGCCAACGGGCGTGCTTTGTTTGCGCAGGATAAATTCGACGATGCCGCGCGGGCCTTCATGGCTGTCGCCCTTCTCTACGACGAAAAAGATCTCACCCCGCAAGCGCTGGTCTTGGCCGAGCAGGCCTACCGGCGTGCTGACAACACGGCCGATGCCGATCGCGCGCGCGAGGAGTTGCAGCGGCGCTATCCGGATTTCAAGCCACCCGCCGCTTCCTGATCATGCCTCTCGAATTGCCGGCGGGAGACTTCCACGCATTCATCTTCGATTGCGACGGCACGTTGGCGGACAACATGCATTTGCATTACGAAGCATGGCGCCGGGCGATGGAGGATGTCGGCGGATCTTATCCGGAAGAGCTTTTCTACGAATGGGGCGGTGTTCCCACCGCGGAGATCGTGCGCCGGCTCAATGCGAAGTTCGGGCTAGGCATGGCGATCGAGGATGTGGTCCAGCGGAAGGAACTTTACTACCGCGATTCCATCCCGCAGGTCGAACCGAAGCACGATGTGGTGGCCCTCGCGCGGGAATTTCACGGAAAAGTGCCGCTTGCCGTGGCGTCCGGCGGCCACCGCGATCTGGTTGAGCGAACCTTGCAGGCATTGGATATTCGCGGGCTTTTCCAAGAGGTCATTGCCGCCGAGGACTACAACCGCGGTAAACCGTTCCCCGATCCCTTCCTCACTGCGGCTGCCCGCCTCGGTCTCGCCCCGGAAACGTGCCTTGTTTTTGAGGATACCGCCACGGGGACGGAAGCAGCCCGTGCGGCCGGGATGGCCTGGGTGCTGGTGTGATGAGCTGCAGCGGGTTAGACTTAGGCTCATGACAACCACCGTTGGAAAAACACATCTCACCGACAGCCTCAATCAGGTGCTGGCCGATACTTATGCCCTGATGTCGCTCACTCATCTGGCCCACTGGAATGTGGAGGGGCAGGGCTTTTTTGCCCTGCATACCGCGTTCCAGGCGCAATACGAGGAGATGTTCGCCGCCGTTGACGAGATCGCCGAACGCATCCGCGCCCTCGACGCCTACGCCATCGGCGGACTCGCCGCTTTGGCCGACACTGCGAAACTGAAAGAGTTCGCCGCTCCGCTTTCTCAGGAAAGCTATGTGAAGCACCTCATGACCGGCCATGAAAAGGTGGTGGCCGATGCCGCAAAAGCGCGCGCGGTCGCCGGCGAGGTGAATGATCCGGAAAGCGAGGACCTCATGATCCAGCGCATCACGACGCATGAGAAAGCTCTGTGGATGCTGCGGAGCTTTCTGAAGTAAAGCCGGTGGCGGGTCGGGGAATCCCTTTCGCGATCAACCCCGCTTTTCGAGCAGTGTGAGGATGGCTTTTTGCGTATGCAGGCGGTTTTCGGCCTGGTCGAAAATGGTCTGTGCGTTCCCTTCGAAAACGTCGGCCGTGATCTCTTTGCCGCGGTAAGCGGGGAGACAGTGCATGACCAGCGGTGAGCCCCCGGCAGCATCGACTGCGGCTTGGTTGATTTGGTAGCCGCCGAACTGTGCGTTGCGGAAAGCGGTTTCATCCTCTTTGCCCATGCTGACCCACACATCGGTGTAAAGGACATCGGCGCCGGAGCTGGCGCCGAGCACGTCGGTGGTAACCACGATGTCCCCACCCGCCCGGCGCACGAGTTCGGCCGGCGGTTGGAACTTGGCGGGGGCGGCGATGCGCAGGGCGAAACCGAGTTTGGCGGCGGCCCAAATCCACGAACGGGCCACGTTGCAGTCGCCATCGCCGATGAAGGTGACCGTGAGGCCGTCCAGCGAGCCTCGCTTTTCAATGATGGTGAAAAGATCACTCAAAATTTGGCACGGATGCTCAAGGTCGGTGAGTGCATTGATTGTGCGGATGCCGCTCAAGGCCGCGAACTGTTCGACGTCGCCTTGGGCGTAGGTGCGGATGACCGCTCCTTGCACCATGCGGCCCATGACGCGTGCCGTATCGGAGATGGGTTCGCCGCGGCCGAGCTGGATGTCGTTTGCCGCAAGAAAAACCGGCTGCCCCCCAAGCTCGCGGATTCCGACCTCGAAACTGATGCGCGTCCGGGTGGAGGACTTGGAGAACATGAGAGCCCAGCATTCGCCAGCCAGCGGGGCATCAGGGTGCGGTCCGCGCAAGTGCTTCATCTCGGACGCCCGGGCCAAGATCTCGTCGATTTGTGCCGCGTCGAGGGATTCGATATTGAGCAGGTGCTTCATGGGAGTTTTCAAGCTTACCCGCAAGTGCGCATCGCGGCAAATACAGGATCAGCCGCTTCCCTCGCCGGGCGCGTTACCCTCGCCGATCGGCGAGGACACCGTGGAGAATTTCAGCCGCCTCTTCGCACTCGGCGGCGGTGACGTTGAGCGGAGGAAGAAGACGGATCGTCTGCTCGCCGGCCGGGACCACGAGAAGTCCTGCCTTGATCAACCGTTTGGTCAATCGCAGGGCCACCGTGCCTTCCTCGCCTTCGAGCGGCGGCAAATCTTCCACTTCGACGCCGAGCAGAAGTCCGGCGCCCCGCACCTCGCGGACACGCGGCATTTTTCCCGCCGCGGCGGCAAGTTGGGCGCCGCGCTCCCGCGCATTGGCCAGGAGGTTTTCTTTTTCGATGGTGTCAAACACGGCCTTTGCCGCGGCGCAGGCGAGCGGGGAGCCGCCGTAGGTCGTGCCGTGCGAGCCGGGTCCAAGCAGATCGTCGAATGGCTCCCGCACCCAGAATGCCCCGAGGGGGAAGCCGCCGCCGATGCCTTTGGCCCAACTGACGGCATCCGGCACCGCATCTGGCGCGCCCGTGGCATGCCATCCGCACCAGTGCCCGGTGCGCCCGAAGCCGCACTGCACTTCGTCATAGAACAACAGAATGCCGCGTTCGTTGCAAAGTGCGCGCAAAGCGCGGAGAAACTCCGCAGGAAGCGGTCGCACGCCGCCTTCGCCCTGGATCGGCTCCACCATGATGGCGGCCGTGCGCGCCCCGACCGCCTGGGCCACGCACTCGAGGCGTGCGGGGACGTTGAGGAATCCGTCGAGGGGCGGGCCGAAGCCGAGCTTCACCTTGAGCTGTCCGGTGGCGGCGATGCCGCCAAGGGTGCGGCCGTGGAAAGACCCATCCAGGGTGATGATCTCGTGGCGACCGCGTCCGGAACCGTGTTTGCGGGCGAGTTTGTAAAGCCCTTCGTTGGCTTCGGCTCCGCTGTTGCAGAAAAAGATTTTCCCGGGGGTTCCAAGCATCGCCCCGATCCGCGCGGCCAACTCGGCCTGCGGACGGTTGAGGAAAAGGTTCGATATGTGGACAAGCGTGGCAGCCTGCGTGGCGAGCGCTTTCTGCAGTGCGGGATGGGAGTGTCCGAGAGTATTGACCGCGATGCCGGAGGTGAAGTCGAGATAGCCGCGGTCCTCTTCGTCCCAGACCCGTGCTCCTTCACCGCGCACCAAAGCGATCGGGAAGCGCGCGTACGTGGCAATGACGTGCTGCGCGTAAAGTTCGGCGGTGGTCGGTTGCAGGCTCTCGGACATGATGCGCGATGTTAGGGGGAGCGGCCGCACTGGCAAGAGGACAGCGGGGCCGGGGCGCTTGACCCGTCCGCGAGCTGCAGGTTGCATGGGGGGCATGTGGTTGAAGGTCCTGCGCTCGGTTCTCTACGGTCTGGTCGTGGTCTTGCTGGCCGGAATCGCGTTGGTGGCCGGCATCATTATTGCGGAAAAAACGGAGCAGCCGCCGCCCTTGGAGATAGTCAACGAACTGCCACCCGAGCAGCGTGCTGCGGCAAAGAGTTTACTGGAGCAGGCTCTGGCGGCGCGCCTGGCTGGCAACCACCGCGAGGCATTGGCCCGGTTGGAAGATGTGCGGACCCAGGACGCGGCGATGCGCGGGTTGGATTACCAGTTCGCGCAGACCTATTTGGACCTCGGGGAATACGGACCAGCGGACGATGCCGCGCGGCGTTCGGTGGACCACGGCGAGGAAAGCAGCAATGCGCAGGCCTTACGCGGATGGATCCTGCTCGAGAAATCGCGGGCCGAGGGCACGGTTGCGGCGCAGGGGGCGGGAATTTTGACTCTACTCGAGGAGTCGCGGATGACCGACCCTCTCAATCCCATGCCTTTTTATATCATGGGCGAATATTATCGTGCGGATGGTCGGCCGGGGCTGGCCGTCGATGCTTACCGGCGTGCCTTGGAGCGGGTGTCCAAGACGGACAGCTTTTTGGTCACCACGGTGAAGGCCGGGCTGGCCGGATTGCGCTTGAACTACCGGGCCAACAATCCGCCACTTAAGTTGAACGCTATCAACGGTGTGTGGCCGCCGGAGCAGCTATTTTTCGGTGCGGCTGATGCGCTCCTGCGCGGCGATAATGCTGCGGCGGCGGAGTTTTTGGGCGAGGCGAGAACGCGGCTGCCGGAGGAAGTTTTTCAAGCCATGTTGCAAGATTCATTCTTCCAAGATTATCTTGATCCCAGCATATTGGCCGACGCGCCAGAGCCTGCTTCCCGCCCATGAACGCCCGCTTGCCCCTACTTCTGGCCACTGCTTTTACGGCAGTCTTTTTTTGCGCCGTGGCGCGGGCTGGTGGCAGTGGAGTATTCACGGCCGACCTTCCTTTTGACGCGGCCCAACCGTTGCCGGCGTGGATGCACGGGCCTCCGGTCTCGGCGCCGGGTCAAGGCGCGCGCATTGCCTTCCATCTTTCTCCACCGACCGGCAAAGACTTGCTCGTGCATCTTGTCTTCGATGAGACGGAAGGCGGAGGGTTGCGCGTCGAGTGGTTGCGGGACGGTCAAAGCACTCCCGAATTGCTCGCGGAAAATCTCGGCGAGAGCCTTGGCGTGCCGAACCAGCGCCCGCTGCTTATCAGTGCCTCGCGCCTTGGCGGCAACGGTTCGCTCCTGCTTCAAGGTGGGGCAAACTTGAATGTCAATCGTGTGAAATTCGAATGGGTCTCCGAGCGGACCATGCTTTCTTCGGATGCGCGTTATGTTCCTGTCGTGGTGACTGCTTCCCGGCTCACTTTGGCCGAAGCGGATGTGGACGGAGGTCCCCGTCCGGCTTTGCGCGACGAATGGCGCGACCGCGTGGTCCGCGCGGCGCTGACGGAGGGAGCGGAGTTGCTCACCCCCTCTCTGGAGTTGCTCGCGGAACTGGAGCAGGCTCCGGATCAGGCGCGACTGGAAGCGTCGTTGGCCGGGGTTTTTTTGGATCAGGAAATTTGGCTGGTGGTCAACGGGCAGGAAGTCGGTCCGATCGCGGTGGAAGTTCCGACCCTCGAGGACCCGGGTCATCTAGGCTTGCCGGGCCGCGAGATGACTTTTGCCGGATGGCGGCGGGCCTCGGTGCACATCCCGGCCGATCTGATGTTGCCGGGGGAGAATTCGCTGCTTCTCGAGTTGCGCTCGCCGCTCAACAGCAATTACCGCAACCGCACCTTTGTGCGCGACGCGGTTTTGGAGTTGGCTTATCCGCCGGCCGCGCGTGAACCGGATCTCTCTCTGCCCTTGCCGGATCTGCCCGCCGGAGAACCTCCGGATTTGGCAGAACCGCTGCCGCCCGTGGGGGCGCCGGCTAATGCGCCGGCCGATGCGTTGTCCGATTTTTGGGGCCGCGGCCAAGGCTCACTGTAAAACGGCCTAACAAAACGCGTGCCGCCGCGTTGACTCGTTGAATATCTCTTTGCTTTGCCCTGCGCGGCCGGGCCAAGGGGCTTTGACAAGGCGGTCGAGTGCGAGCATCCTTTCATCTTGATGAAACCCTTTTCGAAACGGCCCCGTCGCGAGGCGGGCTACACGTTGTTCGAGATCATGCTCGTGCTCGGCATCATTGCCGTGCTCGTCGGATCGGCCATTTATCTGTTGGTCGGCAACCTCGATGTGGCCAAAGAAGCGAGGGTCGATGCGGACATCCAGAGCATCAGCACGCAGATTCGTGTTTACGAAATGCAGAACCTGCGTCCTCCGACTACCGAGCAGGGGCTCGAGGCGCTGGTCAAGCGTCCGGGAGGCGACCCGCCGCCGCGCCGCTGGCGGCAACTCCTCGAGAGCGTTCCACTCGACCCTTGGGGTCTGCCCTACAAGTATTACTGGCCGGGCAAAAAGAACCCCCAGGGATTCGACCTGCTGTCCTTCGGGGCGGACCGCCAAGAGGGCACTGCGGACGACATCGGCAACGATCGCGGCAAGTAAGCCGAGACCATGATCACGCCCCGGCCAGCGGCGCGCACCGGGTGGTCCGGACAGAGGACGCGCGGCTACACGCTGCTCGAAGTTTCCTTGGTGGTTGCGATCATTGTCCTGCTGGTCGGTGCGGTGGTGCCACTCAGTTCGGGATTTGTTCGCGAGCAACGTTTGCGCGACTCGGTGCGCGGACTACTCGTGTTGGCCAAAACGGCGCGGACCGAGGCCATGACCACGGGTCGTGCGGCGGAGGTGGTTTTCGGCAAGGGTGGATTTGCTTTGGTGCGGGCGGGCGAGGAAGAGCCTTCGGAGTCGGTGCGGTTGCCGCGCGGCACGCGGTATCAGCTCCTGCCCTTCGGGGCCGACAAATCGCTGCGTCCGGACGGACAGCGCTGGATTTTCCAGCCGACCGGCCTGTGCGAACCACTCACCGTGCGGATCATGGAGGACGAGGCCTGGATCGAGGTGCGCTTCGATCCGCTGACCGCCGGAATCGAGGAGGAGAGTTACTACATCCCGTGAAGAAGGCCGGATTTACCCTCATCGAATTACTCACCGCAATGTTCATGTTCGTCGTCGCGGTGGGCGGACTGGCCATGGCGATGGACAAAATTTTCGCGGCCAATGTGATGATGCGGCGTGACGCCGAGGTGCGTCAGCAGTTGGAGTCCTTGCTCGACGAATCGATGGTCATGCCGGTCGCCGATCTCGAGCAAGGCCGCGAGGTGGGACCCGATGCGATGGGGGCGAAATTTTTCGTCCGGGCCGAACCTGCCGAGTTGCTCAACATGGATAACGAGGAACTGTCCGGCCTGTGGTGGGTCACAGTACGCGCGGAGTGGACCGAGGGACGGGAGGAGCAATCGTGGGAGGAAAAATTCCTGCGTTACCAGCCATGAGAACAGCCGCACGCGGGTTCACGCTTTTTGAGATGGTGGTGGTGATCGCCATCTTCGTCCTGCTGGCCGGCGGGATTTACGCCACGGTCAACGCAGCGGTTCGCGCCACGGCAACGCTGACCGAGGAGAATCTGCAGATCCAGCGCCTCAACGCCTTTGTTTCGCTCGTCCGGCGCACTTTCCACAACCTGCCGGCCAACGCACGGTTCTCCGGGGGCGTGCGGGCTGATGCTGGTGATGGTTTTCCCGAGATCACGCTTCGTGATGCGCCTGGTGTCTTTGCCTGGGGCATGGGCGGACCCTCGGCCGGCACCGCGCTGTTGGCCGCGCGTCCGCGCCTCGGCGGTGGTCGCGAGCTCAGCCTGATGCTCCTGCCCGGTTCACTCAGCGAGATGGAGCGGCGCGATGCGCTGGAGCGCGGGGTCTGGTTGCGTCTGCTGCCCGACTTGCGCGAGGTGAAGTGGCGTTTTTACAGCCAGGAGCAGCAGGACTGGTTGGACGAATGGTTGGAAGGGGAGCGGCCGCCGCTGGTCGAACTCAACTTGCAATTGCTCGGCGAGGAAGTTCCCCGTCAGTTCATTTTCTGGCTTCCTCCGGTCAAGGAAATAGCTCTGGAAGAACCCGCTGCGGAAGCGCAGGGGTCGCCGCCGGAAATGGAGGTGGAAGTGCCGTGACGGCCGCGATACGTCCATCGGGGGCCGCCCTGCTCCTCGTTCTGTGGGCTATCACGGTGATTTCCTTCGCGGTGCTCTGGATGGCCAACGTGGTGAATCTCGAACTCGAGACGACCGTATCCGACTCGGCCGGCCTGCGCGCGCGCCAGATTGCCGTGAGCGGTGTTGCCTTGGGTCTGCACCCGCAGGTCAAGCGCGATGATACCGAATTGCTCAACCGCGACTTCGGCGCCGGCGAACGCATGCAGGTCCGCATCCGTGGCGAGGGGGCACGCTTCAACATCAATCGATTGCTCAAGGACCAGGACCGTATCACCATGCTGAATCTTTTCACTTTGTGGGGGCTCACTGCGGACGAGGGGAATGCCCTCATCGACAAGCTCACCGACTGGGTCGACGAGGATGAGTTCCGCACCGGCTTCGGCGGTGCGGAGGGCACGGAATACGAAGAGGTCGGCATCACCGGCGCCCCGGCCAACCGCCCGTTCCGCAGCGTGCCGGAAATGGGCCGCGTGCTCGATATGGAAAAGCTTGCGGCGCTCAAGCCGGATTGGGCCGAGAGTTTCACCATTTTCAGCGACGGCTTGATCGACGTGAACGAGGCGGAGGCCGACGTGCTCCAGGCCGTGACGGGCGCCACCCCGGAAATGGTGCAGGGCATCCTGCAGCAACGCCGCGGCAGCGATGGGATTGAACCTTCGGAAGACGATCTGCGCTTCGACGATGTCGGTCAGGTCGCTGGCTGGCTGGCCGGTTCGACGCTGCCGCCGGAACAGATCATGGGCCGCCTCACCACGGAGAGTTCGGTCAAAAGAATTGATAGCCGCGGCATGGTGGGCGAGCGTTCCCGCCAGATCTCCGTGGTCGCCGAATCGGGCGAGGGCGGAGAAGCTGTCACTTACCTGTTATGGGAGGAAAAATAAAAACCCCGCGCCAGACACGTCGCGCCCTTTTCCGTCCGGCCTCCGCCGGTTGGGAGAAGTGGGAGCAGGACGAGGCCGGGGCTTGGGGCGAGACGGGCCAGGCGGTGGACTTGTCGGAATTGCGACCCGAGGCCGGAGCCCTTGTGGCCGTGCCGGTGCGGCGGGCGTTTTCCATTGCCTTCTGGGTGCCGGCCGAAGATCCATCTTTGTTCGGCGACCTTATCTTCACCCAACTTGAATTGCGCGGACTGGCCGGCCGCTCGCGCGAATTGACCTCCTTTTCCTGGCAAGAGGTGGCGCGCGAGGGCCATGAGGCTTTGCTTCATGCTGTTGTCTTGCCTTCGAATCTGGCGCCGCGCTATTGGCATGGCGATGTGACCGAATACGCCGTCTCGCCTTCCTGCCTGCCGCTCGTCCCGGATGCGGTCACGGTATGGGAGGAGGAAGGAGGATGGGTGGCCGGGGTCACGCGAGGGGACCGATTGCTGCATTTCCAGCCGCTCGCCGAGAAAACACCCTCGTCCCGGATGGCGTTGGAAATTTGGCTGATGCAGGCCTCGCTCGACGCGGGGCGCATGCTGAACGGCAGCGGCCGCGTCATCCTCTACTATCAAGGTGCTGCGGTGCCGGACTTGTCGGATTGGCGGAGCGCCGGTGGTGTCGAAGTCACGGCGGAAAAGTTTCCCCCGCCGGTGCGTCCGTCCGCTCCGCTTGATTGCCTTCCCTTGCCGGTCCGCGACCTGCAGCTAGCCAAGGAAACGGGTGCCCGACGGCAGAAAATCGCGCTTTTGGCGGCGACCGTGTATTTTGCTTTGGTGCTGGCTTTGGCCGCCAACACCCTCTGGCTTTGGTGGCGGGCCGAATCGTTGCGGGCAACGATTGGCGGCGAGGCGGGCGAAGTGGATGCGGTGCGCGCGGCCATGCAGCGCTGGGGCGCGATCGAGCCGGCCCTCGATCCGGTTGGTTATCCGCTGGAGGTTCTTTATCAAGCTGCGCGCTTGCTGCCGAAGGATGGCGTGCGTTTGACCCTGTTCCAGATGAACGTGGACCGGGTGGTGCTGGCCGGGGAGGCGTCGACCTTGCAGGCGGCGCAGCGCTTCCAGGAGGATGTGCGCAAAAATCCGGACCTGACGGCCTACGATTGGACAATGGAAAACCCGCGTCCGTTGCCCACCGGCAGTGCACGCTTCCAGATCGACGGCGTGCGCCACGGCGCGGCGGCGGTGGAAGGAGAGGAGGCAACCGATGAGAGCGCTGACGGCTAAGGAAAAAAGACTGCTCCTCGCTTTGGTCGGCGCGCTTTTCGTGCTGCTCAATGTCGTGGGCCTGCAGGCCTTTCTCAATCGCCAACGCGCGCTGCAAAACAGCATCGTGCAGCTCCAGAGTCAGCTGACCGAGGGCCGTGCCATTCTTGAGGAGAAAACGATCTGGCAGGAACGCGCGGCCTGGCTCGACCAGCACCAGCCCGGGGACGATGTCACGACGACGGATGACGATGCGAAGTTCTACGAATTCGTCGAGAGCAGTGCCAAGAATGCCGGGCTTTCTTACACTCGGCGTGACGCAGGAACCCAGCCGGACGGTGGAACGTATGCTGAGGTTTTCGATTCTTCGCAGGTCAAAGGCAAGATGGAGTCGCTGGTCAAATGGCTCAACGAATTGCAGCAACCCAAAGCGTTCCGCGCCGTCAAACAGATCTCCATCAAAAGTGGCGAACCTCCCGAGGTGATCGCCGAAGTCGAGGTGGCGCGTTGGTATCGTCCGGTGCAGGGAGGAGAGCAATGAAGCTCCTACTGCTTTTTCTTGCCATGGCCCCGGTTTTTCTCGGCCTTGCGGCATCCGTCTGGGCCGAAGAAGACAAGTCCGATGCCTCGGAATTGCTCAAGGTTCCTCTGGTCGAGGCGCGGCCGACTGGGGTCGAAGGTGAAAAGAAGCCGCCAGCAGCCACCCCTTCACCGACGCCCTTGCTGCCCGCAGAGGCGGATCCGCGAGCTGAGGTTGAACCTGTTCCACCTGCGGAAGAAGGCATCACCACGCCAGCCTTTCCCCTTTCCCGTTACGAACCTCTGTGGCAACGCTCTCCTTTCCAACTGGAATCCGTCGCCCCGCCTGTCGAATCGGCCGGCCTGGCTCAACGCTTCGCGCTCACCGGCATTGCGGAGATCAATGGCGAACCCATTGCTTTCGTCATGGAGCGCGCCACGCAAAATCGCCTGATGGTCAAAGCAGACAGTAAGGAAGGCGGTGTGTCTTTGGTGCAAGTCGATGTGCAGCAGAAATATACGGACTCCTCGGCCACACTGCGCCAAGGCGCGGAGGTCGGTGTAGTCCGCTTTGATGCCGGTGTGGCCATGGCTCCGGGAATGCCCCAACCCGGCATGCCATCGCCCCGGCCCATGCCGCAGGTGGCCCCGCCATCGCCACCCGGTATGCCCCCGCAGGTCGCCGCTTTTCCCGGGGCCGTCCCAGCCGCCCAGGTTCCCGGACAATCCGCTCCGGGTATGCCTCAAGCCCCCGGATTTGTTCCTCCGGTGCCCGGGTCGGGCACTCCAACGAATGGGCAGGTGCAAGGCGGCCAAGGGCAAATGCCGCCCCCCCGGGTCATCCGGCGGCGGGCGCTCATTCCCGCCGCGCCTTGAGAAACTTGCTAACCATGCTTTAATTCCGGCCATGGGTCGCATCTGTTCCTCGATTCTTGCGTCTGCCTGGCTCGTCGTGGTCTTTCTGGCCCCGTCCCCTGCCTTTGCCCAGGATGCTGCACCTTCGCCGCCTGTTGCACCGCTCGAGAACATTGATCCCGCTCCCGTCCCACCGGCTCCGACCGCGGTGCCTGAAGCTTCACCCCCCGCGCCGCTGCCCCCTGTCGCGGTCGATCCGGGGTTCCCCCCCCCGCAAACGCCTCCCGCCTCCATCCCGCGTCCGGTCCAACCCGAACCAACCGTACGACTCACCTTTCCCAACACCTCGGTTAACGAGATCCTCAGTCTGTACGAGGTGCTGACCGATAAGCGTCTTGTGCGCGACTCCATGCTCGCCCAGGGGCAGCCGCTGACCATTGTTGTGCCCGGAGAGGTTCCGCGCAGCGAGGCCATCCGCCTGATCGAGGCCTCCCTCTTGCTCAACGGCTATTCGTTCGTCCCGGTCGACGACAAGACGGTAAAAATCCTCGGCCCCTCGAAATTTCCGCGCGCTGAGGGCATCCCGATCTTTGCCACACCCTATATGTTGCCGGCTACCGATCAGGTGGTCAGCTATTTCATGAAACTCAGCTACCTCGCGCCCCAGGAGGCCGCGCAACTTTTCCAGACCTTTGTCAGTCCGCCCAAGGCCTACACCTCCTTCACCCCGGTACCCAATGTGCAGGCCGTGCTCATCACGGAAAACGTCCCGATCATCCAGCAACTCATCGCTCTTCAAGCCATGGTCGATGTGCCGCCCGCGCAGGTCATGACCGAATTTGTCGACCTCAAACGGGCCGACGCCGAGAAGGTGGTCGAACTTCTGCAAACATTGCTCGAGGAGCGGAAAGAGGGCGCTGGAACTCCGGGTCAACCCGGCGGCGCCCCGCAGGTCGATGCGCAGGGACAAGTTATCCAAGCTTCCCTCGGTGGTGCGGGTGCCGGTCAGTTCGAATCCAATCTTGTCATCGGCGAAACACAAATCGTTGCCGACCCGCGCACCAACCGCATTCTTGTCGTTACGCGTCCGATCAACTTCCCCTACATCAGGCAACTCATCGAGCAACTCGATGCGCCCGTGCCGCTCGACAGTGTGCTTGAGCGTCCGCTGCAGTTCGTCGCCGCCGGCGATGTGCTCCCGGTCTTGCAGGACCTGCTTTCGGAAGGCGAGGAGGGTGCAACCGGCGGTGGCACGCCGCGAGCGGGTGCAGATGGCGCCATGGTCGAGAGCGGCTCCACCTTTGGACAAGGCATGGGTTCCTCCGAGTCGGGGGCCGGTGCGGGTGGCGGCACCAGTCGGCCCGACCGGATCAAAGAACCGAACGCCGATGTGGCCCCCGAATCGGTCATCGTCGGCAACACCAAACTCATCGCGGACAAAAGTGCCAATTCGATCATTGCCATCGGGCCGCCCGACAGCCGCCAGAAAGTCGCCCAGCTTCTCAACATGCTCGATGTGCGGCCGCGCCAGGTTTACATCGCGGCCGTCATCGGGGAGCTGAGTTTGAAAGACGAGATGGAATTCGGTTTCAACTATTTTCTGCGCAACCAGAGCAAGGACGGCAATAGCGTGGGCGGTGCATTGCTCAATCCGGTCAGCAACGCCAACGACGGCTTCACCGCGCCGGACCTCATTACCCCCGCCTCGCTGGCCGCTGGCGCCATTAGCGGCCTGACCCTTTACGGAACCATTGCCAACTCGCTTGATTACTATGTGCGGGCCCTCGAGACGACCGGCAAGTTCAAGATCATCTCCCGCCCGGTCGTTTACACCACGAACAACAAGAAGGCGGTGATCAGCTCCGGACAGCGTGTGCCTTACACCAGCAGCACCTTGACCTCCACCTCCATCACCGGGGTCGGCCCGAACCAGAACGCCGGCGTCACCGCCAACATCACCTACCTCGATGTCTTGCTTAAGCTCGAAGTGCTCCCGTTGATCAATGCCAACCGGGATGTCACCCTCGTCATCGTGCAGACGAACAATAACGTGCTCCGCGAGGAAACTTTCGGCAGCGGGAACAAGGCGCCGGTCGTCGGAGCGCAGGAACTGACCACCACGGTCACTGTGCCCAGTGGCGGCACGGTGGTGCTGGGCGGTCTCATCATTGAAAAGACCAAAGCAGACGACGGAGGCTTGCCCTTCCTCATGCGGCTGCCCGTGCTCGGCTACATTTTCAAGCAAACCACGCGGGCGGTGGAGCGCCAGGAACTGCTGATTCTCTTGCAGCCCACCGTGGTGGAAGATGACGCCGAAACCGCGGTGGCCAGCGCGGAGGAGCGTTACCGCACCAAGCTGGGGGACGAGGTTTATGACGAGTCGGACGCTTGGCAAATGGGACGCACCCCGGTGATCAACGACTCACCCATGCTCACGCCTGACGCCCGGGTCCGCAAACCGCGCGATCCGCTGCGGCCGGCCGGAATCGACTACCAGGAGTATGCGCCGGACCCCAAGCCCAAGCCGACGCCGACTCCCGGCAAAAAGAAAAGATCGGCCACCTAGGGGAGAGGGCAAAGCATGGCCTTGATTCCCGAACTGGTGGAACTCGCGGCGCGCCACGGTGCGGCCGACCGGGACAAAGTGACCGCATCGCTGCAGGACGCGGCGCGGATCCAGTCGTCCCTCATGCGCGCTTTGCTCGACAGCACCGAGATTGACGAAAACGGTTTTTACCGTGAATTGGCCGACAAATTTCACCTCCGGTGGGGTGGGGCGGATGTGGCCAAAGCCACCCCGGAAATGCGGGCCAAGCTGCCGGCCCGCATCGCCCTGCGCTACCAGCTGCTCCCGGTCGAGACCAACGACGACTCGATCACCCTGTTGACCTACGATCCCTTCGACCTGCTCGCACGGCAAGCGGTGGCCGAAGCCGTGCCACAGCAAGTACGCTACGAAATCTACACGCGCAAAGGCATTTTTGCCCGCCTTGCGCCAAGTCTACGGGATCGGCGCCGAAACCTTTGAGGAACTGCTCGAAGGTCGTGGGATGGAGGAGGACATCGATCTCGGTCGCGGCGAACAAGTCAACGTCCTCGACGAGGACGAATCGGAAGAGGCGTCCGTCAAAAAATTCATCAACCAAGTCATCCGCGAGGCCCTGCGCGAGCGCGCCACCGACATCCACGTGGAGCCGCTCTCCAACGACCTCCGTGTCCGCTACCGCATTGATGGCGTGCTGCAGGAAGTGCCCGTTCCCGTCCAGATGCGCAAGCTCCAGCGCTCGGTCATCAACATCCTCAAACTTACCGCCGGCCTCGACCTGGGCGAAGACCGCCGCCCGCAGGACGGACGGATCAGCCTCGAGTTGGGCGGGCAACCCATCGATGTCCGTGTGGCTTCGATTCCGACGATCAACGGCGAAAGCATCAGCCTCCGTCTCCTCGGCAAGGAAGTGTTCAGTCTCGAGCGCCTCGGGCTCGATGAGGATTACGTCAAAAAGGTCCGCGAACTCCTCGCCCTGCCCAACGGCATCATTCTCGTGACCGGCCCGACCGGATGCGGAAAATCAACGACGCTTTACACTTTTCTCTCGGGACTCAACACCAAGGAGCGCCGCATCCTCACCATCGAGGATCCGGTCGAGCACAAGCTGGCTGGGGTGAACCAGAGCGCGGTCCAGCCCGAGATCGGCAACACCTTCGCCAATCTCCTGCGCAGCTTCCTCCGCGGCGACCCCAATGTTATCATGGTCGGCGAGATGCGCGACTACGAGACGGCCGAAATTGCCATTCGTGCCGCCCTCACCGGTCACTTGGTCTTCAGCACCCTGCACACCAACGATGCGGTCGGCGGCATCACCCGCCTCCTCGACATGAACGTCGAACCCTTCCTCGTCGCCAGTGCCGTGCGCGCTTTCATCGCCCAACGTCTCGTGCGCAAACTTTGTCCGTTTTGCAAGGCGCCCGCCCAGCCGGGTGATTACTCGCCGGCCTACCTGCGCAGCATCGGATTCCCGCCGGAATATGAGAGCAAGATCATGCGCGCCGTCGGATGCGAGAATTGCCGCCAATCGGGTTACGAGGGTCGACTCGCCATCATGGAACTTTGCTTGGTCACGCCAAAGCTGCAGGAACTGATCACGCAGCGCAAAACCGCCGCCGAATTGCGGCCTGCGGCGGAAAAAGAAGGCATGCGTCCCCTGCGCAAATACGGTTTCGACAAGGTCGCCACCGGAACCACCACGATCGAGGAAGTCATGCGCGTCACCACTTCCGACGTCAGTGCCCAGGACGAATAATGCCGCTCTTCGTCTACCAAGCTCTGCAGTCCGGGGGCGGCAAGATTTCGGGGGAACTCGAGGCCCTCAGCCGTCAGGACGCCTTCGCCAAACTCCGGCAACAGAACCTCCAGCCATTTTCCCTCGCGGCCAAAGGGGCCGAAGCCGCCGCGGCGGCCGCCGCCGGCGCCTCCGCCTCCAGCGACAACAACCTCAACCGCGCACAAGTCCTTCTCTTCACCGAGGAATTGTGCGAACTGCTCGAGGCCGGCCTCAAGCTCGACCGCGCCTTGCAGGTCATCGAACAACGGCAGGACAAATCCTCGCTCAGCGGTGTGGCCGCCAGCGCGCGCCAGTCGCTGCGCGAAGGCGCCACCTTTTCCGCCGCGTTGAAAAAAGCCAGCCCGAGCTTTTCCGACCTTTATTGCAACATGGTCAAAGCCGGCGAGGCGAGCGGCACGGTCTCGAAAATCCTCAAACGCCAAGTCGAGTTCCTCACCATGATGGGCGACCTGCAGCGCCGCGTGACCAGCGCGCTGATCTACCCCTCCGTCATTTTTTCCGCCGGCATCGCCCTGCTGGTCATTTTCATGACCTTCCTGCTCCCGCAGTTGACCGCGCTGCTGGGCAAGACCGGGCAGTCTTTGCCTTTCGCCACGCGAATGCTTATCGGCACAAGCGAGTTTTTCGGATCCTATTGGTGGGTCATCCTTATTGTTCTCGCGGCCGGTATTCTCAGCTTCCGGCATTTCACGAGCAAGGGAGATGGGCGGATCTGGTGGGACCGAACCAAGCTGCAACTCCCCATCTTCGGGCCGTTGTTGCGCATGCGTTTTTACGCTCAGTTCACCCAGACACTTTCCACCCTGCTCAACAATGACGTCTCGCTTATGCAGTCGATGCAACTCATCCGCAATGCGACTCCCAATGTCTACCTGCAGACGCAGCTCGAGCGTATTTCCGAAAACGTGCAGGACGGGGCCCAGCTGTCTCGAGCCATCCAGCGGGTGCAGTTTTTCCCGCCGACCATGATCGACATCATCCAGGTCGGCGAAACAACCGGCGACCTCGGAGCCGCGCTCGAGCGGAGTGCCAAAAGCTATGACAAACAACTTTCGGTCGTGATTGAACGGGTGACCGCACTGATCCAGCCTATGGTCATTCTCATGGTCGCGCTCTTCGTCGGTTTGGTGGCTTACTCGATGATCACGGGCATTCTCACCACCGTTTCCGGTTTGCCCAAACGGTGAGGACTCCGTTGCGTCATGGACTGTTGTGGGCTGCGGTGTTCAGCCTGACCGCCTGCGCTACCTTCGAGAATCCCCGGGCCCGGCTGGTTTCGAGGCACCGCGGACAACATGATGATTTCCGCACGCAGGAAGATTGGTCCAAGCTGACCTACCGGAACGCCGAGTTGCTTTCCAAGGCGACCGCCCAAAACTCCGCGGTCGAGATTGCCACGCGGGAACAACGCGGGCTTCTTCTCGTCGATGGCCATGTCGCTATGGATTTTCCGGTGGCCACGGGCAAGGCTAGCCATCCTACCCCCAAAGGGGCTTACAAAATCATAGAGAAGAAAAAGGACCACCAATCGAATCTCTACGGGCGCATCGTTTCCGGGGAGGGCCAGACGGTGGTATCGGATGCCGATGCCCGCACGGACGCGGTGCCTTCGGGAGGCTGGTTTATCGGCGCGCCCATGCCCTACTGGATGCGACTTACCCAGACCGGGGTCGGGATGCATGTTGGTTACATTCCCGGTCGCCCTGCCTCCCACGGCTGCATCCGGCTCAAGAAAGACGCGGCGGTCGAACTTTTCAGAATTTTGCCATTGGGCGCGCCGGTCACGGTCGACGACATGGCCCCTTCTCTCGGAGGGGCGGTGGACGAAGAAAAGGCGCACTCCGACAGCCGCGCCTCGGGCTAGAAATCGCCCGCGCGGAGTGACCGGAAGGCGGAGCCGAGTTTCTCGAGCACGTCGCTCGGGGTGAGCGATTCGGTGGAGGCACCCTGCACCACGGCAATTTCCGCGGCGCGCCCGCAAACCCAGGCACCGATCGATGCAGCCTGATAGGTGTCGGCTCCCTGGGCCAGCAGTGCGGTGCATAGGCCGGTCAGGACGTCCCCCATGCCGCCGGTGGCCATGCCGGGATGGCCTGTGGTGTTAAAGCGGAGGGGGAGGCCCCGTTGGGCGATGACGGTGCGCGCACCTTTGAGCAAGAGGGTGACCGCATGCTTGTCGGTGAAACCACGGGCCACTTGGCCGCGGTTGCTGATTTTCCGGCCGGCGAGGAGACGTTGCATTTCACCCGGGTGAGGGGTGAGCAACCGCGGGCCCTTGGCCTGATCGACATGTTGCAGTCCGGCGTGGGCGATCACAGTCAAAGCATCGGCATCGACCACGGCCGGGCACGGAGCTTCGCGCACGACGCGCAGAGTCCGCGCCTCTTGTCCGCTGCCGAGCCCCGGACCGATTCCGATGGCGTCGACCGGAAAATTGAAAATATCGGTGAGCTTGGTCAGCGGGCGCACCATCACCTCGGGAATCATCGTCACGGCGAGCAGGTCGTATACGTCGGGCAAAGCGCCGAGCGAAACCAGTCCTGCCCCGCCCCGCACGGCACCTGCCGCGCAGAGGTGTGCCGCGCCCAGCGTGCCGCGCGAGCCGGCGAGCAGGACAGCGCGCCCGCACATTCCCTTGTTTGTGTCGAAAGCGCGTGGCGGCCATTGGCGGCGCAGCATGGGAGCCGTGAGTAATTCGCCGGCATCGGCTGCCTCCGGCCGGAGAAAGTCCGGCGAATCGAGAAGTCCGAGACGTCCCACGTGGTTGACCGCTGCATCGGCCACCAGGCCGGTCTTGGCAAAGCCGACGGTCGCCGTGAAATCCGCTTCGACGCAGGGGTCGCCCGGAATGCCGGTTTCGGGGTCGAGCCCGGACGGGAAATCAACGGCTACCGTTTTCGCGTTGGCATCGCGTCGCGCCCCATTCATCTCGAGAGCGAGGGAAGCGAGTGGTTCCCGCAAGGATCCTTGCGAGCCGAGGCCGACCAAAGCATCGAGTTGCACGAGCGGGCCATCCTGCGGAGTGGATGGGCGGAAAGGGTCGCGCAAAACCGAAGAATGCAGGACATCGAATTTGGCGCGGGTCAGCGGGGCAAACTCGTCCTCTTGAAACGGGGTGCGGACCAAGACCCGCCACCCCAGCATGGCGAGGTGACGCGCGGCGACAAAGGCGTCGCCAGCATTGTGGCCCTTGCCCGCATAGCACACGACCAAGCCGGGCCGGGGAAAAAATTGGGTAACGAAGCGCGCCAGCTTCGCGCCGATCGTTTCCATCAGGACGTCGGCGGGGATGCCGCGGGAAAATGTCGCTTGCTCGACGTGTTGCATTTCCGCGCGGGTGAGAAGCATGGCTTCTCTTCTACGCGGACCACGGCGGGATGAGAAGAAAGGTTGTCGTGGGGCGCCTTCGGGCATGGGAGCGCTACTCGGGAGACCGTGCCGGTTCAGCGGGGCGGCAGGACGCCCATCCCTGCCGGCCGCCCAGGATCACGATTGGCCACTGCGGACAACAACGCGCCAGTGGGCTCGTGCATAGCGCCATCCGGAATAGATGGAGAGACCCACGCTGGCCCAGAGAAGGAACTGCCCCGCACTCATGACCCACCCCGGCCAGAGACCGACCCCGAAAAATTCGCCGCTCGCATCGCGCAGCAGAAAAAAACCGATCATGATCATCTGGGATGCGGTCTTGGTCTTGCCGGCGGGATCGGCGGCGAGCACGGTGCCGTGGCTAAGGGCCAGTTGACGCAGTCCGGTGATGAGAAAATCGCGGGAGATGAGGATGATGGCGGCCCATGCCGGAATGTCGTGTGACCAGGCCAGACAGACCAGCGCGGCGGCGATGAGGACTTTGTCGGCCAGCGGATCCATGAGGCGCCCGAAGTCGGTTTCACAGCCCAGCCGCCGCGCCAGGACGCCGTCGAGGTAATCGCTGAGGACCGCAAGCCCGAAGGCAACGGCGGCCACGGTGGCGCCCCACGCCATGCCGCTCTCGCGCGCTATGACAAACACGCCGGTCAGAAAAAGGCGCAGGATGGTGAGTTGGTTGGGGAGAGTCACGGCTCGGGAGCGAAGATGACAAACGGGGGGGCGCGAGACAAGGCGGCGGCCGACGTGCGCGGTGGCGGACGGAAGCAAGAGGGGGGGTAGAAACGGGTCCGTCGCTTCCGCTTTCCGGACCAAGGGAAAAGTTTTTTTGAACGTTCGTTTGACGTCCCGGTCCAATACCCTACGAACTTGGAGATCCGGCCCGCAGGGGAGCCTCGAAAAAAACTTTAAGATTTTTTCAAAAAGGCGGTTGACTCTGCGCTGTTTTCTGGCAATCTCTCCATCCCCTTAAATGGGGACCGAATCAATCGGTTCGCGCTCTTTCCTTCGGTCACTATCAGTAGCAAGGCCAAAACCTTCCCGCTCGTTGTCGACTCGGAGAGAGTGCATGTTGATTTTTGAAATCCTGACTCTGAAAGTAAATTCAGAGGGTAACCACAAAAATTGAATTGTGGGTTATCGTCAGCAGTTTTTTTATGCGACATAAATTGGACCGCAAGGTCCGTCGCCCGTCGGTTTTAGCAGCCGGCGGGAGATACTATGTCAGAATTTGGTACTCAACCCGCAAGGGTGGTATCAGCTAACTTTCAACGGAGAGTTTGATTCTGGCTCAGAACGAACGCTGGCGGCGTGGATAAGACATGCAAGTCGAACGGGATTTTTTCCTGTAGCAATACAGGAAAAAGTCTAGTGGCGAACGGGTGCGTAACACGTGAGCAACCTGCCGTGAAGTGGGGGATAGCTCGCCGAAAGGCGAATTAATACCGCATGTGGCCAAGGAAGACATCTTCCTGACGCCAAAGCCGGGGTAACCTGGCGCTTCTCGAGGGGCTCGCGGCCTATCAGCTTGTTGGTGAGGTAACGGCTCACCAAGGCTATGACGGGTAGCTGGTCTGAGAGGACGACCAGCCACACTGGAACTGAGACACGGTCCAGACACCTACGGGTGGCAGCAGTCGAGAATTTTTCACAATGGGGGAAACCCTGATGGAGCGACGCCGCGTGGAGGATGAAGGTTTTCGGATTGTAAACTCCTGTCATTAGAGAACAAGGCACATGGTTTAACTGGCCGTGTGTTGATAGTATCTGAAGAGGAAGGGACGGCTAACTCTGTGCCAGCAGCCGCGGTAATACAGAGGTCCCGAGCGTTGTTCGGATTCACTGGGCGTAAAGGGTGCGTAGGTGGTTGGTTAAGTTTGAGGTGAAAGCTCCGAGCTCAACTCGGAAAATGCCTTGAAGACTATCTGACTAGAGGATTGGAGGGGAGATTGGAATTCTCGGTGTAGCAGTGAAATGCGTAGATATCGAGAGGAACACCAGTGGCGAAGGCGAATCTCTGGACAATTCCTGACACTGAGGCACGAAAGCCAAGGGAGCAAACGGGATTAGATACCCCGGTAGTCTTGGCTGTAAACGGTGCGCACTTGCTGTGAGCGGATTCGACCCCGCTCGTGGCGAAGTTAACACGATAAGTGCGCCGCCTGGGAAGTACGGTCGCAAGATTAAAACTCAAAGAAATTGACGGGGGCCTGCACAAGC
>CAIZMQ010000141.1 GCA_903934135.1 uncultured Verrucomicrobiota bacterium | reverse complement strand
GCGCCGTGCGCCACGACCACGGCCCCGCCGAGGCGCGCCTTGAATTCCGGCCAGAGGACGGCCATGGCCGGCGCGTCCTTCACATCGGCGTCACGGATGCCGTGCACGGACCGTGCCGCAGAGGTGATGCGCGCCGGCGAATGAATGTAACTGCGGAAAAAGTCCGACCAGCCGGAGCCGCGCCACACCGCCATACCCACTTGTACCGGTTCGTCGCTCCGGCCGGGGGCCGCGCCGGCACTCTCGAAATCCAAAGCTGCCCAGGCCGCCTCGCCCACCGGCGTAGCGAGTAAATTCATCGCACCGCCGCCCGCTGCCCATGGCCGCCTTTGCTTTCGCTCCGCGCCGCAGCGCGGAGGAGCTTTTCCGTGGCGGACCAACCAATGCAGCCGTCGGTCACCGAGACGCCATAGCGCAATTGGCGGGAGTCGGCACAGACCGCCTGATTGCCTTCTTCGAGATAACTCTCGAGCATCGCACCGATGATGGACGCGCGGCCGCGATGGCGCTGGGCCAGAACATTCCGCCAGACTACCGCCTGGCGCCGCGGATTTTTCGCCGAGTTGGCATGGCTGCAATCGACGACAAAGCCGGCTTGCAGACCGGCCGCGCGCAACCGGCGTTCGGTGTCCGCCGTGTGGCGCGAACGGTAGTTGCCGCCCTCGCGTCCGCCCCGCAGCACAATGTGGCTGTCCGCATTGCCCGCCGTCGTCACAACCGAGGTGCAACCGTCCTGGTCGATTCCGAGGAAACTGTGCGGCGAACGCGCGGCGAGCAACGCATCAAGCGCCGTCTGCACACTGCCATCGGTGCTGTTCTTGAAACCGACCGGCATGGAGAGGCCGCTGGCCATTTCGCGATGGGTCTGCGATTCGGTAGTGCGGGCCCCGATGGCGGCCCAACTGACCACGTCGGCCAGGTATTGCGGGACAATAGGATCGAGGAACTCGGTTGCCGTGGGCAGCCCCAGAGAGGTGATCTCCAACAAAATCCGCCGGGCCAAACGGAGGCCTGCGGCAAGGTCGCAAGAATCGTCCATTCGCGGATCGTTGACCAAGCCCTTCCAGCCCACCGTAGTGCGCGGCTTCTCGAAATACACGCGCATGAAAATGCAGACCGAATCTTTCAGTTCATGCCGGATAGCAGCCAAACGGCGCGCGTAATCGAGAGCACCCTCCGGATCATGGATCGAACAAGGTCCGACGATGGCGAGAAGCCGGGCGTCGCGTCCCTGCAGGATGGCCTGCGCCTCCGTGCGGCCACGCACCACCGTCTCGAGGGAAGCGCCCCGGACCGGCGATTCTTTCTTGATCACCTTCGGGGCGACCAGGCGCTTGAGTTGGCGCACCCGCGTGTTTTCAAGCGGACGACTGGGCTTTCGGGCGGGCATAAGGCGGGACAAGGTTGACCATTGATTAAGCCCCAGAAGCGGCCCCGGCGCAATTCACGACTTGCGCAAAGGCTTTGCTCGAGGTCGGCCGGTGGTTAAATTCGGGGGATGTCCGTGACAGAAACCCCCACCGGCGCCGGCTTCGGCCGGCGCTTGGAGGGCACCCTGCGCAATTTTTACCGCGCCCGCCGCGCCGGGGAGTCTCTCCTCCGGCGCGCCATGCGGCGTCCGCGCACCGTGACCGAGAGCCCGAACCTCCTGCCCCTTCTCATCAAAGTGCTGGCCGGGTTCGCCCGCGTCGACGGCGACCTGCTGGAGGAAGAAATCGACTCGAGCCTCGGTTTCCTCCGCTACGATTACCCCGAAGCGGTCTACTCCGAATTGCGGCAGCATTTCCGGCAGGCCCTGCACGAAAAGCAGGATCTGGGTGCGATGGCCCGGCAGTTGCGCAACCAGTTGGGCGAAGAGCGCAAAATCCTGCTCGGCATCCAGCTTTACGATCTGGTGCACCGGTCCGGGATGAACACCGACAACATGGCTGCCTATTACTCCTTCATGGAGCAACTCGGCACTGCCTCGCAGGCCATCGACATCGTTTACCAGCTCAACAGCGACACGCCGGACCCGCGCGGGGAATTTTTCGCGGCCGAATCCTCGCCGCTTGAAGTCATCATTTTCGGTTCAGATGCCGCCGCGGACGTGCGGATGCAGGAGCTGACCGGGACAAATCGCCTCGCCGTCTACCGCCACGGCGATCTTATCCTGGTCAAAAACCTCTGCGACCATCCCGTTTCCGTCCAGGGCCGCGCCCTGCGTTCGAGGGAATTCTGCCGAGTCTATCCCGGCCAGCGCATCGTGGTCGACGAGAAGGTGCTCACCCATCAGGACCTCGTCTTCTATTTCAACGCCAAGAAAAATGTTTCGCTCGCCCACATTTTCGTCACCGTGACCAAAGACAACGAAATCCAGTTGGAAAAAAGCCGGACCCGCGAAAGCTCGCTTGAGGTGCGGTTTGGACTCGGCGTGCTGGTCATCGCGCTGAAAGACGTGCCCGCGACGCTTGATGGCGTCCGCTTGCGAGCCAACGCGCGTGTCGAGGCCACGCTGGAAGGAAAAATTCTCTTCGACAACGACACCGAGCTGCCGCTCGACGATCTGCGTCGCCATGCCCACTCCTACGGCGGGCGCTTCCACCTCAAGCACTCGAAGACCACCTATCTTGTGTCAAACAACCCGGCTTTGCTCGACGAGGATGACATCCTGCTCGCTCCCGGTGCCGGAGGCGATGTTCTCCTCCGCATTTTCTGCGACTTCGACCGCCTTCTCGGCCGCCTCGAAGTGCTCAAAACCGACCAACCCATCATGGTCGGCGACACTCCCGTGCGCAACGAGGCTGATTTGCGGGATGGAGACATGATCCAGATCGACGCGAACCAGTCGCTGCGCTGCAATTTTTCCGAACGCCTGCTCGAGGAGGAACGCAACGTCATCCATCACCTCGACGTGCGGGATCTCGTCTGCCGTTTCAAAAGTGGCGGGCTCGGCATCGACGGCGTGAGCTTCGCCGCGACCCGAGGCGAATTGATCTGCGTGATGGGCGCCAGCGGCTGCGGTAAGAGCAGCCTTTTGCGCTCCCTCGCCGGCCAATTTCCCCCCGTGCGCGGCCAGGTCCTTTTCAACGGACTTTCCCTCTACGAAAACTTCGACGCCCTCAAACAATACGTCACTTACATCCCGCAGTTCGACGCCTTCGACGAGCACCTCACCATAGGTGAAAACCTCGATTTTGCCGCCGCCATCCGGTCCCCCTACCTCTCCTGGCGGGAACGCCGGCGGCGCATCGACGGCAAGCTGGCCGAACTGGGATTGAACGAACGCCGCGACAGCGTGGTCGGGGCGACGCACAAGAAAACGCTCAGCGGCGGCGAGCGCAAACGACTGAACATCGGTTTGGACATGATCGGCTCGGCCGACATTTACCTCTTCGACGAGCCAACCTCGGGATTGTCGTCGAAGGACTCCGAGCACGTGATGGAAATCATCCGGGCCATGGCCCACAACAAAATCGTCATCGTCACAATCCATCAGCCGAGTTCGAAAATATTCCAGATGTTCAACAAGGCCATGCTCCTCGACCGCGGAGGGCGCATGGTTTTTTTCGGCACACCGCATGAAATGCTCTCCTACTTCGCCGAGGCGGAACACCAGCAGCATTTCGGCACACCGCTAGGCGGATGCCCGGCCTGCGGCACGACGCGGCCGGAATTTGTCTTTGATGTGCTCGAGACACCCCTGCGCGACCTGAGCGGTGACATCATCTACGAGGAAAACGATCGCGGACAACTCGTGCCCGTGCGGCGGTACTCGCCCGACTACTGGCGCGACAAATACGAGGCCTGGCGGCTCATGCGTGACGTGCGACAGCCGGCGCCGGAGCCTGCGCCGGGAGACAGCCAGGGGGTCGGAGCCGAGACCCGGCGTTCTTGGCGGACCGCCCTGCGCGAGGAATTCCTCCAGTTCCGCACCCTGCTGGCCCGCGCCTTTATCAGCAAGCTGCGCAACAAGGGCAATCTGGCCACCACCATGATCGCGGCCCCGGCCCTCGCCGCACTGATCGGTGCGGTGCTCCGTTACTCCGAGGAAGGCACCTACGACTTCGCCTCATCGTTCCACATTCCGACCTATTTGTTCCT
>CAIZMQ010000140.1 GCA_903934135.1 uncultured Verrucomicrobiota bacterium | reverse complement strand
GCTTGGTAGTGCTGCTCGACGGCCGTGTGTATGCCGGTGCCGAACACGAGCGCACTGGACACAGACTCCTCGGGTAGGCCGTCGACGTAGCGAAATCGGTACTTCAGCGGGCAGGTCCGGAACGTCGACAGGGCCGACCAACTCACGTAGTCCCGGCCGGTGATGCGTTTCGCGACCTCGTTGGCGGGGTTGGTGCTGGCGGGCTTCGTGGGCGTGAGCACCGGCAGCAGTTCAGCCCCGGCAATCATCGGGCACCTCCAGTCGTTGCGTAGGTCCCGTTGCCGTTCGTGCTGGGGCTGGCGGTCGGCTCGTCGCTCTTCAAGTCATCGATCAAAGCCGAAGCCTGCCGAATGCCGAGTTCGTCCGCCGTGGTGAGCCCGAAGCGATCCCGGAGCAGCCCCACGAGGTCGATCTTCCGGCGAGCAGCGATGGCCCGAATGGCCTTCACCTGACTGGCGGTAGCAGGTCGGGGGCTGGGCTGGTTCGTGAACTGGGCCGCTGGGATGCGCGTGACCGCGGCGCCGCTGACGGCCGGGCTGGTGCGGACCTCGATGGCCTCCTGAGTGACCGGCTGGAATGCGCGAGAAGGGGTCTGGCTGCGCGTCTGCGGGCCGTTTGGTGTCTGGGGGTGTTCCGAGGCGTCTGGAACACAAGCCGGGCTGTTTGGCGCCGGATTTCCTTGGAGGAGCAGCCGGGCGATCTGGTCTTCGACGGCCTTCTCGCAACTTTTGTACGCCCGCTGCACGACGATCTGAAAGCCCTCGCGGTCATGAAGCAGGGAGCCGTCGAGTTCTGCCTCGATGGTGCAGGAGGCCGAGGCGCTGGAGAAGCCGGGTAGACCGACTTTCTTCGAGACGCCGGCATGGAGTTTCAACATGGGGATGAAGTTCCTGTGGGGATAGATGGCGGGTGACAAATGCGCACGCCAAACGAGTTTCTTGTTGTCCGCGTGCGTGTGCGTCAGCACGCACGCACGCGGTTATGGGATCCCTTATGGGATGGGGCTCACGGGTGACACCTGCAAAATGCTCAAAATGAGCCCTAATAGGGTTCAGATTTGAGCCCTTACTCTGGGTGTTTATTGGTTTGGCCGACACCGACGATGCGCGGAGTAGAAACAGCGAGGGCGTGGCCGACGGGTCTTGGGCTACCCATCCGCACCACGCCCTCGCTGTACGAGTCTGGCGGCCTGCTACGCGTCAGCAGGCGCACTTCATGTTCAGGCTGCCGCTCGGGCCGCCTGCTTCTTCATACTAGCCTTGGACTTCTTCCGGGCCTTCAGCGTGCTCGTAAAGAACGGCTCGCGGCACCCGAAACCGAGCGCATCCCAATCGACCGTCCCACTTTCCGGGAGGTCGACCAGCAGCACGTCGAGCAGGCACTCCGGCTCGTGGCTAGCGTCATCGGGGCCGGTCAGCACGAAGCCGCGGCGCCGAATCTCGTGGAAGTCTTCACCGGTGACATGGGCCACGGCGTCGATCAGGTCAGAGTCACTCATGACAGGGGATCTCCATGGAAAAGGGGGAACGGGACAGGGAAACACAAGGACACCGGCCGCCAACGCAGCGAGCCGGAAGAAGGGAAACACGCCCGGCAGCCAGAGGGGCAGGTGGGGAGAACGAGAGGGCTGGCCGCAGGAAAGATCAGCGGGTAGGCGGGGCGGTACTGGCCACCAAACCCGGCTGTTGGGCTACCGGCTGACGTACCTGGTGGGATTTGGTGATGGGCTGGGCGGGAAACCTTGTGGGTGGTATCTTCCTTAGTGGGGATGGGTGAATGCCCAAGCAACCAGATGCCTAGCAGGCTGAGAATCCGGCAGGCTCTGAAACTTTGGGCGGAACCGCCAATCGCAGTTTTGGGGTCGGTAACTCGCAGGCGGGGCTAACTACATCGCCCATAGGAATGCAAGTTTGGTCGATTAATTTAGTCGATTCATTTGTGACGCGGCTGTATCACCTAGCTTGCTCGACAACCCACAAGCTTGGAGCAACTTACGTTATAGCTCGGCCGAAGTGTCAGTTTCGCAAATAAGAACTTATACCGGTTTCTACAATTGGACGTAGTACAGCAACACAGAACCCCAAATAATGAAGCAATTTACGACCCTCCTGATCGTCCTGGTTCTGTGCACGCTCACTCCAGCCGTTCTGCCTGCTGACGAGCGAGACGGTGATCCGTTGTGCGAAGCAGCCCGACAAGCTTGGATCGCACGGTCACAACAGGCTCGGTCGTTTCGCGCTACTTGGACGCAACGTCAAGTGCTTTCGGATGAGCTAGAGACTCCAGATCGCGAGCTAAACGCAGCTATCGCAGAAGTTGCCGGAAAGGTCCTGCACAATCGGTTCGTGTTGTCGGTTGTCGGCGAAAAGGCACGGTTGACCAAAGAGTCGCTCGCCGATAGTTACGGACCAGTTGGAAAAGGCACGTCCGTGTTTAACGGCAGCACGACAAAGACGCTCGGGCAATTTGAAGGAACAAACCATCAAGGGACGCTGACGCATCAGCCGTTCCCGAGTAAGCATATCCCGGATTACCTAGCCATCTTTTTGCACCTTCGCGGCGCTGACGGAACCGCCAGTCCAATTCCCATCTGCAACTCTATTCGGTCAGAGGAGACGCTAGATGCGAGTGGACGACGTATGTGCAAGTTTGTCTGCGGTGGAGTCGATCCGAGCGGCCCGGCCTTCGAGTTGTGGGCTGATCCTGAAAACCAGTGGGCGATTTCTCAATTTAACCTCAGCCACGGAGCAGAACACCGCAGTCAATTGACGACCTCATACGCTGTGAATGATGTGATCGGAACCGTGCCAGACCGGTGGACATTCACAAGTTACCGTGGGATTCAGAAGGTTGCCGAGATCACCGGAGTATTTGAGAAGTGGGAGTTCAATCCCTCGTTGAACGACGCTGATTTTGAATTGGAATTCCCACCCGGCACGCGGTATTTCGATGTCACAACCGGAGAAGTCAAGGAAGTCGAGTCCGGCGGTTTGCACAAAATCGCGTTTGCGGCGCCGCCGAAGAAATCGCCCGTTGAGCCGCGCACGAGTGACGCTAGCAAGAAAAATATGTTCTACGTGGTGTTGGCGAACATACTTATCCTGCTGGTGCTACTTGTAGTCCGGTTTCGATGGAAAAGCGGAAATCGCGGAGGCCAATAAATGACTCTATGAGATTAGGTAGCCACGAATAATGTTGCCCAAAACCTTAGGCTTTTAATAGAAACCAAACAATTATGTCGATTAACTACCCGCAGATGAATCGCTTTCGACTGACTGCAATCGTTCGAACGGTATTTGCCATAGCCATTGTGATGTGTTTTGATAGTTTTGTCTTATGGGCTGCTTGTCCATGTGCTCACAATTGCGGCACAGTATCCTTCTGGACTTGGTCTGGTGCCGACAGTAAGTGCCTTGGCTCGGTGGATGCGTTCAATCCGAGTATCAGCGTACCACAGTCATTCGACCCAATTTGGGAGCCCAACGCATTTCAAGCGAATAGAGTTAATACAGGCATTACTATTTCAATCGTGCAATTTCCAGACTGCCTTGGGGTGTGTAAGCCGCAAGGGTGTCCTGTTGGTGACGGCACAGAGGTTTGCTCGTCCGTTGGAGGAGTCGGCGTCGTGCTTGTTCCGGCGATGGGCAATAAGGTATGTTGGCCGGGTGGTTCTTAATCGGTATTGAATAACGTAGGGAGTTGTGTACACAGGCGAATCCTTCGGTCCGCCTGTGTGGAAACAAAAAACCAAGGCTCAATCAAACTGTAAGGTGGGGGAGTCAAAAGATAAGGAAACCCAGCCATCAATCGGTTTAATCGAACCCGAAAAAGATGGCGGGTTTTCTGCGTACGAACGGTTTTCGGCTTTACATATTGTCTGTCGTTCAGCTCAACGCTTATGCGATCCGGTTACCTTGTTCATTTTTCCGTATGTGTGAAGACTCCCGGAGACTGAATATGTGTGGGCAGCACAGTGTCATCATCGGTGCGATCAGCTCATGAGTTGCTCTGTGCGATAGGCTCGTCGCGCGAATAGAGACTCTTGAGCAGTGATTGGCTGCCTTGGAAGCACGGCCGCCGGCTGTTTCATCCCCTACTCAGCTTGTTCGGCTCCCCAGTTCGTCGGGAGCGTTGCCGCCCATGCACCCAAATGCATGGCCCGTGAAGTGATTGAACGGGTAGGCCGTTTTCGTAACCCCGCTCGTCAAGAGTTGGTTCGCCTGTCCGATGCCCCAGGAGTCCTGCCGTTGATAAGCAGCACCGGTCGCTGAATCAGCTGGCGGACAGAATCTATTAGTGACGCAAAGGCAATGGTCCGCCGTCGATGAACTCGGTTAGCTCACCCTTCAGCCTCCCCCTCTCCGCTCCCCAACGCCTCCGTCCGGTTTCTGAAGGCCCCAAAGACAAGCCCACCAACAGGCGACATATCATCCAACCAGTAGCTGTCGGCATTTGGCTCGACGTGGCTTGCCGCGTGAGCCACGCCGCCGAATCTCGTGGGCATCCTCACCGGTGACATGGGCCACGGCGTCGATCAGTTCGAGGTCACTCATGACAGAGCATCTCCATGAAAAAGGGGAAACGGGACAGGGAAACACGCCCGGCAGCCAGAGGGGCCGACGGGGAGAACGAAGGGAGTGGGGGGGCTAGCGGGGCGACCTCAAAAGCCCCAACTTCACAGGCCGTGTGATGGTCCTATTCAGTGAGAGCCACCAGATAACGTTGCGCCGCCTGCGACCCGACGTTGATCAGACCGCAAGCCGGGGCGAGACTTGGGTGTCGTGCATCGCGACGCCTATGGGGTGATGTTCATCGGGCGAAGAGTGGTGCGCGTTCCGTAGAGGAACACGTTCGGCGGCAAGGAGAGTTGAGTGGCATGGCTGGCCCGATGGACAACAACGAGATCAAGTCGTTTTTTCACCGCAACAAGAATGCTCAGTACCGCAAATGTTTGTGGCACACGGAACACTGTGACGAGACGCCCATTCGTGCACATGCCGTACAGAACAGTCGCGCGTTAGACCACATTGCCGAAGACGGCCACGTAGTGATGGTCGGTGCGGACATCAAGAACGAAGGCATTCAACTCGGGTTTGAGAAAGTTGGCCGCAACAAAGCCACCACGTTCACCGGCCTCTGCTCTAAGCATGACAAAGAGCTGTTTCGCCCAATTGATCTCAGCCTAATTGATCCATCAAACCCCGAACATCTCTTCCTAATCGCCTACAGGGCCGTCCTCAAGGAGTTCCACGCCAATCTTCAAGGTGCGTCAAAAGTGCAGGAAATGTTCATGAAGGGCGTAGAGCTTGGCGAGTTTTCGAGAGATGGCCGAGAGATGCAAATCGCCACTGAGCACTTTGCCAGTGCGTTTCAGTTCTACGC
>CAIZMQ010000139.1 GCA_903934135.1 uncultured Verrucomicrobiota bacterium | reverse complement strand
TCAAATCAAGTACCGATATAAAAATTTTAATCCATTATTATAAGAATAAGAAGCGATTGTAAACAAACCAACTCCTTGGAGAGCCGGGGCATTGTACCTCCAATCAGTCCCAGCAAGCCATGAATACTCATTCCATATGGAATTCGTAGGGTAAGTAGCTACTGATGATTCTGATTGGAGTGTGATTTGATTTAAAGAGTTGGTTGGAGCCATGTAAGACCAGTGATTGACGTAGGATGCCGCAGAGCCAGAGTGCGTCTGCATCAAAAACTGATTTACCCCACCGACATTCACAAATTGACCCACGCCGACATTTGTTTCTGAAGATGAAATGAAGTTGATATAAACATTACCCGAGGAATTAATTGTTCCTGAGATAGAACTGGTCGATCCGTTTGTTGTATTTATATAACCGGTGGCTGTGCCGGTAAAATACGTTGAATTATTTGATGTGTAAGCACTGGTAAAGTTCCAGAGCGTTTGATCGCCCACTGGCAAGGGACCAAAGCTTATGAGTGAAGATTGAAATGCTAGAGTATTGACCTGTGGGACGTAATAATAGGGATTTGCCTGTAAGATGCTGGTGTAATCCGTCGACTGGGCAACGGTTATCTGAGGCCCCGCTAAGATTAGGAGGATTGCGATGATGGCATGCATGGGCGACCGGAGACGTTAACCCTCAAAAGTAGAATGTCAATCAACCCCACCGAGAACACCCCGCGAATTGCAAAACCTCCGAAACCCCGCATCCTCGCAAACCTCTTCCGACCGACGAAGATTGCCCAAACTTCGGAAATTCGGGCTGCCGGGATTTGCACGTCGAAGCGGATTTTACCTACCTTTACAGGACAAAAGAAAAACCCATCCCCGATGAAGGAGATGGGTTTTTGGTGACAGTCTGAAAGATCCTTAAGTGGTCTTCTTTCTACGAAGAACCATCAGTAAGCCCATGGCTCCGATTTCGAGGAGAGCGTAGGTGGAGGGCTCGGGTACGGCTCCGGCTGTGATAGCAACGTTCGGAGTTGTCTCAACACCCGCCATGCCAAATGTCATCCCACTACCGGTGACGTCCACTTGAACCCATCCATAATTATAAAGCCCATCACCTGCGTTGAATCGAGCAGCCCAATATCCCCCAGTTGACTCATCAACGCCTGTGTTTTCCCCAGTTGTTCCGTAAGACAAAACCCCGTCTATTAAAGCTCCATACAGCAGCGGAGTACTGCTACTGTCATAAAACCCATCTCCGGCATTTTGACCGTCTTGAATTCCAATAGTGCCGCTGGCTGGGATGATTGCGCCCCTCTTTTCCGCAGCGGGTGACCATAAACCAAAGATCCCATCGTTATAGTCAGAATTAATTACCCCATTGTTGTATCCAAAGCCTATAAAACTACTACCACTAGTAAATTCATTAAGATTGGCAGTAATAACAGAAGCCTTTGCAGATCCTGCGAACGAGGTGAGTCCTGCCACAAGGGCGAGAGCGACGATGGTTTTTTTCATATCATTAATCACCATCCGTTCTCCTTGAATTTAAGCGAGACTTAATAAGGCCGCAGTAATCATTAGCTTGGCTTTTCAACTCTCCGATAACTCTCTCCAGCAAAAAGAAAAAATTCTCGTCAGCCCTCTTAAAACCCCGCTGCGAACTCCCCGCGAACTGCCAAACCTCTCAAACCCCGCTATCTTCGCGAACCTCTTCTCACCGAACAAGTTTTCCCAAGCTTCGGAAAATCGGGCTGCCGGGATAAGAACCCGTGACCTGTCGCCGCGGCGACCGCTCATTCTCCCGATAGCAGCAGTTTCTCGCAGCGGGACGCTGTAGCCTCGGCGTGCTCCGAGGTTGGGAATGGCGTCGCCTTGATCCGGGTGCGGAGTGTTGCCAAGTCTATCAGTTCTTCGAGCCACATCCCATGGATGAATTCCATGTCTTTCTCGCGGCCCGCGGCGAGTTTGCTCACTGCCAAGTCGTGCAAATCCAAGCACCAACCGGTGCAGCCGCGTGTGTTTTCGTTGCGCACCGGAACGAGCCGGCCTTGCCATCCCTCTGGAAGGATCGCCGTTTCGGGCGCTACGCCATGGGCGTAGTAACCGAACGATTCGTGGAAGATGGATTTCTCTCCGATCGCGCCGTCGATCAGGATGGAGCGCTCGGGAAATTTAAGCGGAAAAACATCCGCTTCCATCGAACGGACAAGGACCTCTTGCCTTGGTTGTGGCACCGACCCGAGGAGAGCCTGGCTGCCAACCACCACGATTTCATCCGTGTCGGCATTGGCCGCCGCGGCGCGCACGATATGCTCAAGCTGCTCTCTGGTCATGCTGATATGACATCAAGATGGCCGTGCGTTCGGCCGGGGTGAGGATCCCGCAAAAGGGACTCGATTGGCGCAGGCGCATTGACCTTTCGTCGACACCCTCCAGCACGGAGAATACTCCCGATATCGGGCCGTCCAGAATAGCGCGCCACTCTTCAAAGACCGGGCGCACGCTGGCGTCGCACGATGTCATCCATTTCGCCAAAACACTGCGAGCTTTGTCCAAAACAGCCGGGTTCTCCCGCAGGCGCTGGGCTATGAGCCGGTCCATGTCGAGCGAGCGCGCGTCGATGGCCGAGTGCGGGTTCATGGTTTTTGTCGCTGTTTCGGAAAATCGGGCTGCCGGGATTTGAACCCGGGACCTCTTGAACCCCATTCAAGCGCTCTACCAAGCTGAGCCACAGCCCGTGACTGAGGGGGAAAAATATCACGAAAGTGGCGGGCGTCCCGCAAAAAATCTCCGGTTCGGCTGGACAGAGGTGCGGCGGGCATGACGTGATACCGGGATGACCTGGCGACGTTGCGGAGTAATGGCATGGGTGGGTTTGGCCCTGGCCGGTTGCGGTCCGTCCGCCCCTCCACCGCCGCCTCCGACCCCCACGCCGACCCCCACTCCGATGCCGACCCCGGTGCCGTCGCCCACACCGACCCCGACGCCCTTTGTGCCGCGCAAGCCGATGGAGACCGGGATGATTTTCAACGGGCTGCAATATCGGTGGAAGGTGGAGACGTCTCCGGGGGATACGGCGGCCCGCGACCGTGAGGTCGACAACTCTTACCGTCTTGAGCTGAACCTCAAAATCCGTGTCCCGCGCCCGTCGACCTCGTTGGAAGATGTGCAGGTGGCCAATGCGCGTCTGCCGGAGTTATTGCCGTCGCTGCCGCTCTTGCTGGAATCCGCGCGGGTTTCGCCGGATTACGGGAAAATTTATGACCTGAAGCTTGATTGGCTGAAGGGGCGTTTGGAAAAAATCGAGCAGATCCTTTCGCGTCATAATTTTTACGATTGCGACACCATTCTGCAGCTCAAGCATCCCGAGACCGGAAGGCGCGCACTCTTCGTGCAGGGTGATATGGACGTGAATGTGGATGGCTCAGATGGCGACCGGAATGTCGAGGTGGATGGCTCGGGGCAGTTCTTCCAGGCGCAGACCAGTTACCGTTGGCCGAAGACGACGGACCGTCCGAATCCTTTCATCAAAAGGTTCGAGGAGCGCATTGCCGAGGCGGAGGCGGAATTGGCCAAGCCCGAGACGAAGGAGGTGCGGCGGCAGGAGTTGACCGACCGCATCGCGGCGTCCAAACGCCAGATAGCCGATCTGAAAAGTGCGAGTTTTCTGGTCAGCAAAACCGACCCGACCATTGTGCTGCCCGGGTTCATGTTGCGGGGCGAAGGTGCCGACGTGCCCAAGGTCGGTGACTATGCGGTCGTCATCCACGGGGATAAAATGTATCCCTCCATGGTCGGTGACGCCGGTCCCTCTTACAAAATGGGCGAGGCCTCGCTGCGTCTTTGCGATGAGATCCGGAAAACGGGAACGCCGCTGGCGCGTCCGGTCAGCGATTTGGCCGTGACTTATCTGGTCTTCCCCGGTTCGGCGGAGGACAAGAGATCGGTGCCCGATCTGGAAAAGTGGCACCAGCGCTGCACCGATTTGATGGCCCAAATCGGTGTGCCCAATGCACCGCTGCACCGCTGGGAAGACATCGTCCCGCCTTGGCCCACGCCCACACCCACGCCCACGCCGACGCCGGATCCCGCGGCATCCCCTGCCGGCCAACCATCTCCGGCGGCCCCGGCGGAACCGGAGCCAACCGCCAGCCCGACAACTTGAGGGGGCAGGCCCTCTTTGCGGCAAAAGGTGGGAAAGTGCGCACCGAGCGAAGCGGCAGCGGCATCTTCGGTCGGGTCGGAAAGGATCTCTCGGGGGTCCAGAACAACCCATTGGCGTTCTGCAGAATATCCATTAACGCTATGCTAACCATTCTGGCCCAGCGTTTTGTTCTCGATGACTTTGTTTTCCGGGCAGGGGAGATGCGGGGTCTTCAGGCGACGCCGGCGAAGAGTTGTTTTTCCCAAAATCCGAGGCGTGCCCGCAATGCCGGGTGAGCTGCGAGCTCCGGATCGTGCGCCATGAGTTTTTGTGCGGCGGAGCGGGCTTCTTCGAGCAGGGGGAGATCGCGGGGGAGCTTGGCCAAGCGAACAGGGGGGAGGCCGGTCTGCGCGGTGCCAAGGAGATCGCCGGGCCCACGCAGCTCAAGGTCGGCCTCGGCGATGGAAAAGCCGTCCGAGGCTTCCTCGAGGATTTTCAAGCGCTCGATTTTGTCCCCGGCCTCTTCGCCGGCCAGCAGGATGCACCAGGATTGGTCCGCGCCGCGGCCGACGCGGCCGCGCAACTGGTGCAGTTGGGCCAAGCCGAAGCGTTCGGCATTTTCGACCAGCAGCACGGTGGCGTTGGCCACGTCGATGCCGACTTCGATCACCGTGGTGCTGACCAGCACACGGGTTTCCCCGGCGCGGAAGCTGGCCATGATGACATCTTTTTCGTCCGCCTTGAGCCTTCCGTGCAGCAGGGCACAGGAGTGCGGGGCGAGGCGTTCGCTCCACCGCGCGTATTCCGCGGTGGCGGCTTTCAAACCGGTGCGCGCGCCCTCTTCGATCACCGGATAGACCAGGTAGGCTTGGCGTCCCTCGTCGAGTTTTTGCCGGAGAAATGCGGCGGCCTCGTCGAGTTTATCCGGCGCGCGGACCAGCGTGCGGATGGGAAGGCGTCCGGGCGGCATTTCGTCGAGCAGGGACAAATCAAGGTCCCCGTAGAGGGTGAGGGCGAGGGTGCGGGGGATGGGGGTGGCCGACATGACGAGGACGTGCGGGTGCGGTTTTTGCCCGGAAAGTTTGGCCCGCTGGCGCACCCCGAATTTGTGCTGCTCGTCGATCACGACGAGAGCGGGGCGGCCGACGGTTTGCGGGGCAAAGAGCAGGGCGTGCGTGCCGATGACGATCCGCGGACCGGCCGTGCCGGATTTTTCTTGGCGGGCGGCGGTGCGGAGGACGACGGGGACACCGAGCGGTTCGAACAGCTTGCGGAAATTGTCGTAATGCTGGTGGGCCAGCACTTGGGTGGGGGCCATGAGCGCAGCGGAGTGTCCCGCCGCAATGGCGCCGAGCATGGCGGTGGCGGCGACCACGGTTTTTCCGCTGCCCACATCGCCGTGGAGGAGGCGGTTCATCGGATGTCCGGTCGCGAGGTCGTCAAAGATGTGGGTGAGCACGCGCTTTTGCGCGGTGGTGAGTTCGAAAGGCAGGGCTTTGAGGAATCGGGCGAGGAGTTTGCTTTGCCGTGGGATGACAGGGGCGCGGCCGCCGGTCTGACGCGCGCGTTGACGAGCGAGCACGCATTGCATTTCGAAGAGTTCTTCACGGGCGAGGTGGGTGCGAGCCGACTCGAATTCGTCCTCCGATGCGGGAAAGTGGATGGCGCGGAGAGCAGCGGTCGTGGTGAGTTTGTGGCCCTCCGGGCCAACCGACCCTCCCGGGGAGGCTGGCCAGAGCTGCGGGATGTCTTCGTTGGAGAGTTGCGCGAGGGTTTCGAAAATGAGCCGGCGCAGGGCGCGGGGACTCCAGATTCCGATCGACGGATGGACCGGAGTGATGCGGTTGAGGTGGATGAGGGCGCTGTCCGGAGCATCGCTCTCGAGGACCTCGAAATCGGGATGGTCGAAGACCAGTCCGCCTTTTTTCAGGGCGCGCGGTCGGCCGTGGATGACCAGGTCCTGTCCGGCTTGGAGAATTTTGGAAAGGTAACGGAGGTTGAACCACCGGCATTGCACGGTGGCGGCGGGAACGTGTCCGGATTTTTCGGCCAGCACGAGGGTGAATTGGCTGCGTCGGCCGAAATAGGTGGACCGGACCGATTGCACTGTGCCGCGCAGGCACAATGGTTCGGGCGTGGCGGCAGAGGGAAAGGCGGGAAACTTCCGGCGGTCCTCGTGCCGTCGCGGATAGTGGCGGATGAGATCATGCACGGTTTGCAAACCGGCCTCCTGCAACGCGCGGAGGCGGGCCGGGGTCAGACGGGGCAACGCAGCCAAGGGGGAGTCCCAGCGCAACGGCGCGACCTCATGCGCAGGACCGGAAGCTTTGCTCACGCTCGAAATCCGCCGCGCCGGAGCATCAATCGGCAGGCGACTCCCACAGCAAGTCGATGGTGTCGAGCAGCGTGGCCGCGCGTCGGGTGGGGTGCAAATGGACCTTGCGGCCCTCCGCGCGTTTTTTGATCAGGCCTGCCTCATGCAATTTCTTGGCGTGTTCGGAAGCCGTGGCCACGTCGATACGGCATTCATGGGCTACCTCGTTGACGCAGAGCGGTCCGCGTGTTTGCAACAACCGGATCATCTCGATGCGACGGTGATTGGACAAAGCGCCTGCGATTTGTGCCCTGCCTCGGTCGTTGTTCGCCACAGTGCAACCTGCTTAACAGCCGCGGGTCGCGGACAGAAGGGCAAAATGCCGCCCAGGAAGTAGCCGAAGACCTCAGCAAAGCGGCTCCGGAGGGTTTTGCGACAGTTTGGTGGGTTTAGATAGACAGGCTTGCGGCGGACTAACTACAACAATCAATATCCTCAGTAGGCGTAATACCACGCTTTTGTCCCAGTTTGGATGCATCCCCACCATCGCTATCTTTTTGCTGTAAGTTCCTCTGATTAGATTAGCCAAAAGAATCCCATGCCATGCTCAAAAAAACGTTGAACACGGACCCTACTTTTGGCAACCGCTTGCTCATTTTTTTGTGGTTTCTTTTCGTCCCGCTAGCGGTCGCGCGTTCAGCCACGGTTCTCGACAACACTTTCGATCCGGCCACGACATCCGGTCTCCGAGTCCTGCTGAGGGATCTCTCGCCGTCGAGCTGGTATGCCACGCCAATTACGACCGACGGATTTGAGTACAAACTCAATTCGATCAAGACGGACATCGAGGATTTCGGGCCGCCCGTCGGCCTGTTTCTGGAAATCTGGGACGTCAGCACCCTCACCGGCGGACCGTCTTCCTCTCTGGGGCGACTGCAACTTGTCGACCCCGGTTTTCCGAAAGAGTTCGAAGCAAATATCTTGTCGGGCGAAATCTCCCTCAGCGCCAACACGAGCTACTACGTTGTGACCGGGGTGGACAACGGCGGTGGTTCCTACCGGGAACAGATCAACTTCGCCGACCCTCCGGGCCCTTATTTTAATGTCGAATCCGGCACTTGGTTGTTGGAAACGGTCCTCCCGGGATTGACCAACCAGATGTCTTTCCGCAGCACCACTCTAGGTCGCGGCTGGCAGGAGAGCGGGCGGTTGGCAGCACCGTTGCGCATGACGATAGACGCCACCAGTGTTTGTCCGGAAATCGTGCTCTCCAATACCGCAGGTGCCGTCTATAATCTTAATAATGCAGATGCCACGATCAAGTCCTTGGCTGGAGGCGGAACAAGCGGTGGCAATGTCCTCCTCGGCTCGGGTACGCTGAGCATCGGATGCCAGAATGGGGGGGCGGAATTTGCCGGTTCCATTTCCGGCACCGGCCGTATTATCAAGATCGGCAGTGGCACCCAGACATTCACTGGTGCCAACACATACACCGGCGGAACGGAAATCCGGCTTGGGGTGCTGGCGGTTTCGGCGATTGCGGACAGCGGGGCGAGCGGTCTCGGAAATTCCGGCACCTTGCTTTTGTCCGGCGGCACGCTGAGTTACACGGGGACAACAAACGCAACGACGGGACGTCTGGTCGACATCGCCTTGAGCGCGACGAACAGCGCGATCAATATATCGTCGGCGTCCGGCCATCTCACCCTGACCGGCAATGTGTGGAATTCGGATGTGACCCACTCCAATGTCGTGCTCAACAAGACGGGAATCGGCACGTTGGAAATTGCCGGGGCGGGCCGCAATGTCGGGCTCAGTTTGGCCGCCCGTGAGGGCACGACTTTGCTCAACGGCGCCACCAATACGATTTACGAAATCCGCGCGATCGATCCTGGCGCAACCGTGCAATTGCGGCGTCCCAACCAGGTTTTCAGCGGCGATGCCATTCCCACCACGGGAAATATCCGCATGACCGGCGGCACGCTCGACCTCAATGGTTTCGACCAAACGGTCAACCGTTTGACCGGTGCCACCTTCGGCACGTTCGGCACCGGTGAAATCACCAGCGCGGGCCCTGCCACCTTCACCTTCGGGAGCAGCCTGGCCGGTCGCCCCAGCGATTTCGCCGGCACAATCACCGGGGCCCTCAATGTGGTCACGAAGGGAGCGAACAAAGTCACCCTCACTGGCAACAACGTTTACAGTGGCACGACCACCATTTCCAACGCCAACAGCCTCCTGCAAATCGGCAACGGCGGCACATCCGGAACGCTTGGTGGCGGAGCAGTCCTGAACAACGGCACGTTGGCTTTTGACCGCAGCGATGATTTGACCGTGGCAAACGTCATAAGCGGCCCCGGACGGCTGGTCCAGCAGGGCGCGGGGACGTTGACCTTGGCTGGCAACAACACCTACAGCGGCACGACGACCATCACCAATGGGGCCTTGCGCATCGGTCAGGGCGGCACCAGCGGCACACTCGGTTTCGGCACCGTGACAAACAATGGCATCCTGATTTTCGACCGCAGCGATGCCCTGACCACGGCCAACACGATCAACGGAAGCGGCAGTGTTGTGCAGCAGGGCGCCGGGACAACGACCTTAACCGGTCCCAATACTTACACCGGGACGACGGCGATCGACACCGGAACTCTGCTCCTTAACGGCTCGCATACTGGCGGCGCGGGCTACACGGTGGCGACCGGAGCCACTTTCGGTGGAACGGGCCAGACGGCTTCGGCGGTGGCCGTTGACGGCACGATCCGTCCGGGTGACGGCGCCACGCAGGGCATCCTGCAAACCGGCGCCCTGACGCTGAACAACACCGGTTTGCTCAACCTGCTGCTGGGAGGTCCGACTTCGAGTCTGCTTTCGGTCACGGGCAATTTGTCCTTGCTCGGCGGGATCGATTTCACGGTGGCCCCGGCCCTTACTGCGGATTTGTATCCCCTGATTTCTTACACCGGCAGCCTGAGCGGGACATTTTCGCTGACCAACAACCTACCGACCGGTTTCAATCTGGTTTACGGCACCAACAATACCATTTTCTTGGAGCGGGTGCCGAGCATCGACGGAACGGCCATTTTGGCCAGTGGTGATGCGTTGATCACCGGTGGCAGTCTGCCTTTTGATGTCTTGGTCTACAACAACAGCGCGAACAGTCCGGTGGACTTCGCGCTCGGCGCCGCCACGGACACCACCGGATCGTTTGGCCCGGCGAACATCGCACCCGCCGGGGATACCAATGCCCCCGGGTTGGCCTACAATGGCACCGGCATCGGTACAAACACGGGGACTTATGTGCTGTCCAACCTCACGGCCGGCACGACTTCGACCAACAATGTCACGGTCAAGGTTTACGATCACGCGGCGGGGAGTCTTTCGACCAATATGGTCGTGATGCCCGATGTGATCGTGGGTTACGGTGCGGCGCTGTCGGAAACGTTGACCGTGAGCAACGGGGCCGGGTTCCGGGTCGGGCTGGATTCGGTCAGTGTCAATACCAATGCTAACTTTGTGGTCGGCGATGTGGCCAATGTTGCCCCGGGCGCGTCGGGAACGATGCAGGTGGTACTCAACCCGGGCCAGGGCGCGGGGTTCTACAGCAATGTGGTGGGGGTCAGTTTTGCCGACTCTTCCGCGCTGCGAGGAGCGACCAATAATCTCTCCCCGACCAATTTTGCGGTCACTGGGACCGTCTTTGATCACGCCCTCGCGGTGGTCGCCGTCAACACCATCACTTTCGCGCCGGTGCATGCCGGATACAGCAATGCGTTGAGCAATTCGGTGGTGATGAGCAACGCGGCCGGCTTGCGTGCGCCCATGCTAACGGCCAACACCATCACCAACACTTTGTTCAGCTTGGGGACGGTCAATGGTCTGGCCCCGGGTGCTTCGGTTGATTTGGTTGGAGAGTTGGCTACCGGGCAACCGGTCGGTCGATTCACCAACACGGTGGTGATCGCCTATGGGGACGATTCTGCTTTGGAGGGGGCTCTGGTCAAGGTGGGCACGACCAACGTCATGGTGGCGGGTTACATTTACAGCGGCCAGAGCACGTGGACGAATAACGGGTCGGGGAACTGGACGAATTTTGGCAATTGGGATGTGCCGGGTGGGACGCCGGGATTGGACGGGGTGTTGAGCGTGAACGACACGGCGACCTTCGGGGCGGCAGGTTCGGGCGATGTGGTGCTCGACACCAACGCGTCGGTGCTCGCGGTGGTGTTTTCCAACAGTGGTGCCTCCTACAACCTGAACGGCGGCGGCACGTTGACCATGGCGGCATCGGGCGGAACCGATCCGAGCATCTCGAACCAGGCCGGTGCACACATCATCGGTGCATCCGTGGAGTTGTCCGGTAATGTGCGCGTCGAGGCGGCGTCCGGGAGTTCGCTCGAGATGGCCGGAGTGGTCAGCGGGCCGGGAGCCCTGACCGTAGACGGGCCGGGCTTATTGGCCTTGTCGGGCGGGAACACTTACTCCGGCGGCACGACGCTCAACGCGGGCGACCTTGTCGTCAAATCTCCCGGTGCGCTCGGCGGCGGGGCGGTCACCTTGAATGCCGGCAGGCTGACTTTGGAGACGCGCATCGACATGGCGTCCTTGTTTTGGAATGGCGCGGCCACGATCGCGATGGCCAACCCGGCGGGCGGTCAATTCGTCAACATTGCCAACGGTTTGACCTTGGTCAACGGCATCAACAACTTTGATCTGACCGGCGTGACTTTGCCCCGTTCCCGGGTCAAGTTGATGAGCGCGGCGAATATGGGATCATTGTCCGTTGATTTGTTTGGTGTGGTCGGCTTGGATCGTTACACGCTCCTGATCGAGGGAGATTCTCTCTTCATCACGGCCAAGCCGGCGAGCTATGTGCCTTACGCCATCACGCCGAATCAGGCATCGGTGGCCGGTGCGCTGGATACCTTCATCGGTGCCGGCGGAGACCGTGGCACGGTGGTCGCGGCGCTTGATTCCTTGACCGATGCGCAGTACCCGGCCGCCTTCGAGCAAACCCTGCCCAATGCCTATGCATCCTTGCCGAACATGGCCTTCAACACAGCCAACGCCCTCAATAGCGGGATGTTCCAGCGTCTGTGGGTCATCCGCATCAACGGCAAAGGTTTCTCTTCATCCGGGCTAAGCCCGGTTCCGCTGAGCGGAGAGATGGGTGGGGCGGACGACATGGATGCATTCGCCATCAGTCCCTCGAGAGAGACCAAGTGGGGGACTTTTGTCGATGGCAACGGCATCTTTGCCAACGGTGGCGATGTGAACTATTTGCAGAACTACCGTTCGCAAAGTGGCGGGGTGACTTCAGGCGCGTCATACAAGTGGAACGGCAGTCTCTCGACCGGGGTCTATGTCGGTTACCAGGGACTCCAGGCCGAATACGACAATGGTCGTACGGTCGACAACGCGGTTCGCTTCGGGGTTTTCGGCACCTACGATCTGGGCAGCCTCTATTTCAATGCGCTGGTCGGCGGTGCTTACCACGGATACACGGTCAACCGGACGATCGACTTCGGCGGTCTTGATCGCACCGCGACCGGGCGTCCGGGGGCCGGTGAGTTCGATCTGGCGCTGGGCACGGGCTATGATTTCAAGGCCGGCGACTTCAGTTGGGGGCCGTTCACCACGCTGCAATACACCTACCTCGGGGTGCAGGGCTTCACCGAAACGGGGGCGGGCGCGCTGGACCTTGATGTGGACCCGTACAATTCAAGCAGCATGCTTTACACCTTGGGAGGACAGGCTGCCTACAACTGGAGGTTTTCAAGGGATGTGATCGTGACGCCGACCGTCTTCGCCGGTTGGCAGCACGAGTTTTTGCAGGACGCTTACCAAATCAATTCGTCCTTCAACACGGGTGGTCCGGCGGCACCATTCAGCTACACGACCGGCACGCCGGCACGGGACAACTTTTATGGTGGAGCGGGAGTGACCGTAGGGCTGGGCGACCGTTGGCAGGCCACGGCTATCTACAGCGCCTTTGTCGCCAACCAGGACCAGAGCAGTCAGAACCTTTACCTCGGTCTGGGCTATAAGTTTTGAGCGGAGCCTGATTTGGCAGGACGACCGGAAATCACCCGCCCTCGTCGGCCGACCGGCCTGCTCACCTTTTTTTGTCGTTTCGCTTTTGCCCCCAGTGCAAGGCCAGCCAGAGAACAATGCCGCAACCGAGAAAGCCGGCAGGCAGCCAGGGCAGGGCCATGCTGAAGATGGCGTTCTCTCCTGCTCCGGGGTGCGTGGTGCGGAGGTGGGCGGTGAGTTGGGCGAAAAGAATTCCCGCGAGAGCATAGCCGAGATTGAAGGCCACGCCGCGGAAGCTGAGCACGGTGGCACGCACGTGGGATTCGGTCCAGAGGTTGAGATAGTTTGAGGTGAAGAACTGCAAGGCGGACATGGAGAGGCCGAGGGGAATAACGACCCAAGCACCCCAATACGGGATGGCCAAGGCGGTGCCGGTCAATCCGACAAGCACGAACGCCGCGACAATGGTGTAGTTGGCGGCCACCCCGAGTCGGGCGGTCATGCGCTTGGCCACTGGGGCGACGGCAAAGCCGAGGAGGGCGAGAGTGGAGCCGAGCATGCCATTGACGACCGGAGGCAACTCGATCAGCCGGTAGTAATTGCTCGCGAAGGTGAGAAAGATCCGCACGAAGCTATCGATGAGCAAGGCGGCTACCATGAGGAAGAGGATGCGGCGGGAAGTGAAGACGTGGACGGCACCTTCGATCACGTTTTGCCAGGCGCGCCCGGTGGCATGACGGCCGCTGGGTTGGGCCATGGGCGGCTCGCGGAAATTCAAAGCGACGAGCAGGCAGAGGACCGACGTGACGAGGGTGGCGTAGACCGGCCAGCGCACGGTGACGCCGGCGTCGGGCGTCCAACCGGTCCAACTGAAGAGCGAGACCATCAGGCCTTGGTCGAAGAGCGCGGCGCCGCTGACCATGGCGAGGAAAAAGCCGCCGGATTTCCAGCGCAGGAGCGACTCGAGGACCCGCGGCCAGGTGGTTTGGCGATCGCCCTCCGGCAGGGAATCATAAGCCAAAGCCTCGTCGGCCCCGCTGGCACAGGCTTCGGCCGCGCCGCTGAGGATGCGATTGAACACGAGAAAGGAGAAAAGCCATGCGCCGCGCGGGGCAAAGGCGAAGACGGCCATTTCCACGACCATGAGCACAGCGGCGAGCACGATGACGCGTTTACGTCCGATCACGTCGGCCAGCGCACCGGAAGGAATTTCCAAGACGATGATGACCACGGCCCAGATGACATTGAGCAGGGCGTACTGCTCCAGAGTCAGTCCGAGATCGAGAAAGAGGACGCCGATGACCGGATAATAAAACCGCGCGTGGAAAAGGACGCGGAAGGCAATGAAGAGCGGAAGGTTGCGGCGGAGGGAGGCGGACACGGAATTTATTTAGCCACAGCCGAGTCTTAGAGACAGCCCTCAGACAAATAGAAGAGGATAACCGGAGGATAAGAACGGAATTTTTTGCCGGCTGGCAAAAACTCTTCTTTAACCCGTGGCCTGCTTTTAATGCTTCGGCGCCCGGACGGTGGCGGCTTCGAGGTCTTCGCGGCGGCCCTCCACGATGCTGCCGGCGATTTCCATGATCATTTCCTCGAGGAGGAGGCGCAGGTGGCTGCCCGGGCGGTAGTCGGCGGGGGCGATGTGCTTGACCCGGTCGGCGTGGGCGGTGAGCTGATAGCTCTTCTTGAAACTGACCCGCGACTTGTCCTCCGGATTGTAAACCGCGATGGCGCGGCCGCCGGTTTGTTTCATCACGGTGAAGCAGGGGACATCGGTCGGTCCGTCGCCGACATAGATCATGTTTTGGAACGGGACGGGCCGCAGTTCGGGCGGCATGTGGTCGTTGACGTCCTGCGAGAGATCGAGCATGCCCTTGTTGATGCGGAAGAGAAATTGCGTCTTTTGCGTGTGGCTGATGACGCGCTTGGGGAAGGTGATATGTCCTTCGTCATCCTCCGCGTATTCGCAGCCGAAAATTTTGCGCACATAAGGTTCGATGCGGCTGCCGACGATAAGTTCTTTCAGTCCGGAACTGACAATGTAGTGCTCGACGCTGATGCCGTGGGCCTGATGCTCGGGGTTGAGGAGCCCGGATTTGAATTCCTCGAACATTTGCGGGATGCCCGGGAAAAAGCTGAGTTTGGCTCCGAGTTCACGGAGTTGGGCGTTGGTCGGACGGTCTGGCTCGAGGTAATCGAGAAGCGCCTTCATGTAGGCCAATTCGTGTTCGAAGCCGTGCTTCTGCACGAGATCGCCGCAGCGCTGCCAGAATTGCTTTCCGTCGATCCCGAAGTGCGGAAAAATTGCTTCTTCCTGCATATAATTCGGGCTCAGGGTCTGGTCGTAGTCGTAAACTATGGCGATGGTGCTTTGCGGAATGGACATGATAAGCAGCGCAGCTGGGGCGTTGTTGGCCCAGCATACCTGCATGGGGACGAGTTTCCAGCAAGGTTATGGGTCGGGCCACGGGGTACCGTGGTCACCGGGGAGGATCCCAACGTGATTGAGGTGGCGTATCGCGGCGGGGTGTTGGTGCCTGCGATCGACTTGTGGATGGATCCGCGGGTGCCGCAGGGGTTGGCTTTTGTTTCCCACGCGCACAGCGACCATGCGGGGAAGCATCGGGAAACCATCCTTTCGGCGGGGACATCGCGGCTGATGCGGTCGCGGATCGGTGCCTCGCCGCAGGAGCATGTACTCGAATTCGGCGAGACCCGCGAGTTGCGCGGGGCGCAGTTCACTTTGCTCCCGGCGGGTCATGTCCACGGGTCGGCGCAATTGCATCTCGAGACGGAGGGCGGAAGTCTGCTTTACACGGGCGACTTCAAATTGCGTGCGGGATTGTCGAGCGAGCCAATTGCCTGGCGAGGGGCCGAGACGCTGATCATGGAAACAACGTTCGGCAAACCGGAGTTTGTCTTTCCGCCGGCGGAACAGGTACTGGGCGACATGGTGCAGTTCTGCCGCGAGGCTCTGGAGGTGGGCGCGGTGCCGGTCTTGCTGGGGTATTCGCTAGGCAAAGCGCAGGAGATTCTCTGCGCGGTAGCCGCAGCGGGGCTGAAGCCGATGCTGCACGGGGCGGTGTCCAAGCTGACCAAGATTTACCGTGAAGGCGTGCCGGGCATGCCGGAGTTCGCGGAATACGAGGCTGCGAATATGGCGGGCCATGTGCTGATTTGTCCGCCCAGCGTGCGCAACTCACGCATGGTGCAGCGGATCAAGAAGCGCCGCGTGGCCATGGTGACCGGGTGGGGTCTGACTCCGGGGGCGGTGCACCGTTACCAAGTGGATGCGGTTTTTCCACTGAGCGATCACGCGGGCTATAACGATCTGCTGAAGTATGTCGAACTGGTGCAACCGCAGCGGGTGCTGACGCTGCACGGCTATGCGTCCGAATTCGCGCGGGATTTGCGGCGGCGGGGGGTGGAAGCTTGGTCTTTGGTCAGTCCGGACCAGTTGGAATTCGCGGAGATGTTCGAGGGGTTATAGAACCGCTACCGCAACGGCTGGGGATCCGCACCCGGGCGGAAAAGCGGTGGCTCACCCACCCCTTTGGATCGGGGTGGATCGCCTTCCAGGTTTGGTGCTGCGGTTGGGCGGCGCTCCGGGGCTCAGGCCGGGACGGGCGAGAGGTCACCGGGGAGCGATCCCTCGCTGCTTTTTCTTTCCTCGGGCTTGGCTACCGGGACGGCTTCGGTCGGAATGGGAGGCGGGGGCGGATCGCGGTGCGGCGGATTTTTCATTTCGCCGTGCGCAATGAGGTCGCGGATTTGCGATCCCTCAAGGGTCTCCCATTCGAGGAGTGCTTTGGCGATGAGTTCGAGTTGCGGACGCTTCTCGGTGAGGAGCGGGGTGGCGCGACCGTAGGCTTCGTCGATGAGCAGGTTGACGTCCGCATCGATGGCCTGCGCGGTGGATTCGCTATAGTCGCGAGTGCGGTTGAAGTCGCGGGCGAGGAAGACAGGCTCGTCACCTTCACCGTATTCGATCATCCCGAGTTTCTCACTCATGCCCCACTGGCAGACCATTTTGCGGGCGATGCCGGTGGCTTGTTTGATGTCGCCGCGGGCGCCGCTGGTCACGTCACCGAAGGCAATGTCTTCGGCGACCCGGCCGCCCATGATGACAACGAGGTGGTCGAGGAGTTCTTTGCGGCGAGTGTTGTATTTGTCTTCTTCGGGCAACCACATGGTGGAGCCGAGGGAGGGGCCGCGCGGGATGATGGTCACCTTGTGCAGAGGGGCGGTGTGTTCGAGGAGTTCGAGCAGGAGGGCGTGGCCCGCTTCGTGGTAAGCGGTGACTTCTTTTTCCTTTTCGCTGATGGCCAGGCTGCGGCGTTCCTTGCCCCAGCGGACCTTGTCGCGCGCTTCCTCGAGTTCGCGCGTGGTGATGGCTTTGAGTCCTTTGCGTGCGGCGAGGAGGGCCGCTTCGTTGATCACGTTGGCCAGCTCGGCGCCGGAATAGCCGGGGGTACCGCGGGCGATGACCGCGAGGTCGACGCTGTCGGCCACTTTCACTTTTTTGATGTGGACTCGGAGGATTTCTTCGCGGCCGCGCACGTCGGGGAGGTTGACCGTGACTTGGCGGTCGAAACGGCCGGGGCGGAGGAGTGCGGGGTCGAGGACGTCGGGGCGGTTGGTTGCGGCGATGATGATGACGCCGTCCTGCGCGTCGAAGCCGTCCATCTCGACGAGGAGCGCGTTGAGCGTCTGCTCGCGTTCGTCATGTCCGCCTCCCATGCCGTGACCGCGGTGGCGTCCGACCGCATCGATTTCATCGATAAAAATGAGGCAGGGGGCGCTTTTGCGGCCTTGTTCGAACATGTCGCGGACGCGCGAGGCGCCGACCCCGACGAACATTTCGACGAAGTCGGATCCGCTGATGCTGAAGAACGGGACATCGGCCTCGCCGGCGATGGCGCGGGCGAGGAGGGTCTTGCCGGTGCCGGGGGGGCCGACCATGAGAACTCCTTTGGGGATGCGGCCGCCGAGCTTCTGGAATTTTTTCGGATCGCGGAGGAAGTCGACCAGTTCCGACACTTCTTCCCTTGCCTCTTCGACCCCGGCGACATCCTTGAAGGTGATCTTGTTTTTGTCCCGCGCCATCATGCGGGCTTTGCTTTTGCCGAAGTTGAAAGCACCGCGGCCGGCCATTTTAAGCTGCGAGCGGAAAATGAAATAAAGAATGACGAGAAAGAGGAGGATGGGGAGGAATCCGATGAGCGTGGTGGCGAGGAGATTGGATTCCGAGCGGACGGACGGAGTGATGCCGGCTTCGGCCATTTGCTTTTCCAAGGCTTCGCCGTTGAAGGGCATGAAGATGGGGGTGCGGAATGCGACAAGGCGTTCCTCGGGTTCGGTCGCCGGCGGAACGGTGACCATCTTGCGGTAGTAGCCCGAAATAGTCTGAGTGTTGCGGCCTTCTTCGACCACGAGCTCGACCGGCTTTTCCTGGGTGGAGACGATTTTTCCCTCGGCCAGGAGGGTGGAGAATTTCGGGTAGGTAAGCTCGTCGACCTGGGCGAGGTTCCCGCCGCGGAAAATGAAGGCGCCGCCGATGAGGGCGAAAGCGATGGCGAAGAGAAGGAGTCCTCTCCAATTGAACTGGGGGTCGGGGTCAACGCCGCGGGGGCGTTGATCTTCGGGTTTGTTGGTATTGTTTGACGACACGGATCTGGAAGAATGAACCTTTAGCATGGCTTGGGGGAAGATCAAATGAATGGGGTGCGGCAGAGATCGCTGGCGGTCTCTGTCCATGACGTGAGTCCGCTCACCCGGAACGCTGTCGCGGCGATGCTACGAGATCTGGCGGAGGCGGGGGTGGGGGTGACTTCCTTGCTGGTGGTGCCCGACCACCACCACCGGGCGGACATCGACCAGGATCCCGCTTTTTTGGACTGGCTTCGCGGGATGGAGGCCCAGGGGCACGAGATTGTGCTCCACGGGTTCTACCACCGGCGGGAGGCGTCGGGCGGCGGATTCGCCCGGAAAATTGTCACCGAGTACTACACGGCCGGTGAGGGCGAGTTTTATGATTTGGACTATGAGGCGGCACGGGACCGGATGGAGGACGGGCGGGAGAAGTTGACGGGGGCGGGGTTGGAAGTGGTCGGTTTCATCGCCCCGGCGTGGTTGCTCGGCGACGAGGCCGAGCAGGCGGCGCGAAACCTCGGTTTTGCCTACACCACGAGGTTGGGTGGCGTGCTTGACTTGCGTTCCGGTGACTACACAGCTTCGCAATCGCTGGTCTACAGCGTGCGCAGTGCTTGGCGGCGGTCGGTCAGCCTCTGGTGGAACGCGTGGCTGGCCTCGCGTTTGCGGAAGAACCCGCTGGCCCGGCTCGGATTGCATCCGCCGGATTGGCGCCACGACAAAATCCGCGCGCAGGCGCTGCGTCTGGCGCGGGAGACCGCGGCAGACCGGAAAGTGATCCGCTACCGCGACTGGGTGGAGGGATAGATCGGGGCCTCTGGACCCGCCGGGTTCCCGGCGCGTCGGGGACGCCTCGCCCTACCTGGCGACCAAAGCCTCGGCGAGGCGGAGGGCTTGAAGGTTGGCGTGGACGGCGTGGACGCGGAAGAGGCGTGCGCCGAATCCGTAGCCGAGCGCGGTGAGAACGGCGGTGGGCAGGTCGCGATCTTCCACGTCCGCGCAGTGCGCCAGCGTGGCGAGGAATGACTTGCGCGAGGCCCCGAGCAGCACCGGATGACCCAGTGCGGCGAATCGTCCGAGGCCGGTGATGAGTTGCATGTTGTGCTCCACTGTCTTGCCGAAGCCGATACCCGGGTCGATGGCGATGCGCTCCGGCCCGATACCCGCGGCCTGGGCTGCGGCCACGCGCTGTGCGAGATGCCCGGCCACCTCGGCCACCACATCGTCGTAGTGCGGGTTCAATTGCATGGTGCGCGGTGTGCCTTGCATGTGCATGAGCACGACGGCGCACCCGCTCTCCGCGGCGACGCGAGGCATGTCGTCATCGCCCTGCAGTGCGGTGACATCGTTGATGATCTCCGCCCCGGCCGCGGCCGCGGCACGCGCCACCGCGGCTTTCGAGGTGTCGATGCTCAGGGCGGCGGCGGTTTTCCCGGCTAGTTTTTCGATTACCGGGATGACGCGCCGCAGTTCGTCTTCCACGGTCACGGCTGCAGCGCCAGGCCGGGTCGACTCGCCGCCGATGTCGAGGATGTCCGCGCCTTCGTCGGACAGACGTAGAGCATGGGCAACCGCATCGTCGGTCCGGGCAAAGTGGCC
>CAIZMQ010000138.1 GCA_903934135.1 uncultured Verrucomicrobiota bacterium | reverse complement strand
TTCAGGTGACTGGAGTTCAGACGTGTGCCTTCCGATCTGGTCGATATTTTTTCGGTCATGCCGATTGTCGCGGTCATTACGGCGATCCCGATCAGTGTCTCGGGCATTGGTCTGAGGGAGAGTCTCTTCGTTTCCCTGCTTGCCCCGTTCGGGGTGGGGGCGGCCATAGCCACCTTGATCTCCGTCACTGGCTTTCTCATCAACACGTTGGGCAGTCTAGCTGGCGGGATGATTTTTCTTTTCTACCGTTCGTCGTCACATGAATCGATCAACCTGCGTGACATGCGGGAGGAGGTCGACCAGCTCGAGGATCAAATCGAGCACAGCGAGTGAACAAGGCGGGTGAGGTCCGGGTCCGGCTGAGCTTCGACGGCAAATTGCTCGGGCCGCGCGGGCAGGCGGGGACGTTGGCGGCGATGCTTGCGGCAGGAACTTTGAAGCGGTTGCGTGTTGTTTTTGTCCCGGAGATCGTTGCAGGGGCGAGTACCCCGACCCTGATCGGCCCCGGGACGCGCTCGCTGCTCGACAAATCGGTTCACCTGCGCTTCGAGGGTCTGCATTGCCGCGGCCGGCGCTACGAGGCGGAATACAGCGTGCCGTCCGTGGGGGTTTTTGCTTCCGCGGTCTCGGCCAAGGCTGTAAAGAAGTCACCATGCAAACGCGCAACTCGGAAGATGAATTCATCCGGTGGCTGATTCTTCTGGCCGCCACGGGGACAGCGATTGGTTTGCTTGCCGTGGCGTTGATCATCACGGTGATGGTCAGTGCCAATTTCAACATCCTGAATTGGATGGAGTAGGAAAGGAAAGGCTTGCCAGCTTTCCGTTCGGACGATAGGTTCCCACCCCTTATGCCGAAACCGGTAGCTCGCAGAAAAACAAAGAAGGCAGTGGCCAAGCGATTCAAGGTCACTGGCACCGGCAAGGTCCTCCGTGCCCATGCTTCTCGTCGGCATTTGATGTCGTCGAAAAGCGCGAAGCGGAAGCGGCACCTCGCGAAGAGCGCCCTAGTGGACGTCTCCGACGTGGCCCGCATCAAGGAGAACCTGCCGTTTGGTTAGAGATTGACGCCGGCTGGCGCACCTGGCCCCGCGATACGGGGCTCACGGGATGGATGAGGTGCACGGCCGAACAACGAAACGATCTGTCCCAAGGAGACCGCCGCGAGGCGGAAAAATAGATGCCAAGAGCAACAAACGCGCCGGCCAGTCGTGAGCGGCGCAAAACGATGGTGTCGAAGGCCAAGGGTTACCGCGGTCGTCGCAGCAAACTGTTCCGTTACGCGAAAGACGCGCGGATGAAAGCCCAAGTCTGGGCCACTCGCGACCGCAAGACGCGCAAGCGGAATTTCCGCGGATTGTGGATCACCCGTATCAATGCCGCGTGCCGCGCCGAAGGAATCACCTACAGCCGGCTGATGGAGGGCCTGAAAAAGGCGTCCATCGCGATCAACCGCAAAATGCTGGCTGATCTGGCCGTAGCCGACGAGGCCGCGTTCCAACAAATCGTGGCCAGGGGTGCGGCGGCCCTGAAAGCGGCCTGATTCTGTTGTAGAGGCGGCAGCTTCTGCCGTCTCTACGCCAGGCTGGCGCGGCAGAGACTGCCGCGGCTACAATGCGCACACCATGCGTGAGGAACTGATCGCCCTGCGCGAGCAAGCGCTCCGCGATATCGCGGGCGCGGCGGACCCGTCGTTGCTCGAACTGGTCCGGGTGGCGATCACGGGGCGTTCGGGCGGGCTCACTCGGGCCGGAGAGCAGATGCGGCATCTGTCCAAGGAAGATCGTCCTGAAATCGGCAAGCTTCTCCATGAAGTCCGCACCGCGATCACCGGTGCGCTCGAGGTGCGCGGGGCGGAGCTTTCCGCCGCGGCCGAGGAAGCGGAGGTGTCGCAGATCGACCCAACGTTGCCCGGCGTGGCGCGGACGGTCGGAAGCTTGCATCCCCTGCAGCATTTGCAGCGGCGGGCGGTGGAAATTTTCCGGAGGATGGGATTTGCCTTGGCCGAGGGGCCGGACATCGAGACCGAGTGGCATTGTTTCGACGCCCTCAATACGCCGTCCGATCATCCGGCACGCAACGAGCAGGACACTTTTTATCTGCCCGATGGCCGCCTGCTGCGGACCCATACTTCGAGTGTGCAGATCCGCGCCATGGAGAAGGAGACGCCCCCGATCCGGATTATCGCCCCAGGCGCTGCTTACCGCCGTGACGAAGTGGATGCCACCCATTTGGCTCAATTCACGCAGATGGAGGGCCTCTACGTCGATGAAGGGGTCACGCTGGGAGACTTGAAGGGCACGCTCGAATTTTTCTTCCGTGAACTATTCGGATCTGACACCAGAGTGCGGTTCCGTCCGCATTTTTTCCCCTTCACCGAACCGAGTTACGAAATCGATGTGCGTGCGGCGACCTTGGGCGGCGGGGAGCGCTGGCTCGAGTTGGCGGGGTGCGGCATGGTCGATCCCGCGGTCTTTGCCCAAATCAATGACCGCCGCGGCGACAAGGCTTTCGATCCGGACAAGGTGACCGGTTTCGCCTTCGGCTTCGGCCTTGAACGCCTCGCCATGATCCTTTACGGCGTGCCGGATATCCGGATGTTCGTCGAAAACGACCAACGGTTTTTGGGGCAATTTGCGTCATGAAAATCTCCCTTGAGTGGCTCAAAGATTACGTGGGGCTGCCCGGGTCGGCGGATCAGCTGGCCGAGGCCTTGACCAGTGGCGGCACCGAAGTGGTCGGGCGTGAAGATAGAGGGAATATCCCGGACAAGGTGGTTGTCGCACAAATCCTCTCCAGTGTGCCGCATCCCAATGCCGACCGTTTGCGAGTCTGCCAGGTTGATGACGGCTCGGGTTGTCCTCGGCAGGTCGTCTGTGGTGCGAAAAATTTCAAAGATGGCGACAAGGTGGCTCTCGCTCTTCCGGGCGCGGTGCTCGGTCCGGATTTCAAAATCAAGGCCGGGAAGCTGCGCGGCGAAAAATCGGACGGCATGCTGTGCAGTGCCAAGGAGTTGGCGCTGGCCGAAGATGCGGATGGCTTGCTCATTTTGGCGGGAGACTTTCCGGTGGGCAAACCGGTGAAGGAACTCTTTCCTCCCGGCACGGTGCTCGAATTGGAAGTGACGCCCAACCGTCCTGATTTGCTCGGCTACCGCGGTGTGGCTCGAGAGGTGGCGGCTCTGACCGAAGTCGAAGCAATATTGGCGGCGCCCCCGTCCGTCCCGGAGAAACCGGCGGACGGCTTTGTCCGGTTGGAGGATTCCGGCTGTCCCTTTTACACCGCGCGGATCATCCGCGGGGTCAATGTTGGGCCCAGTCCGCAATGGTTGGCCGACCGCTTGATGGCCGCGGGGCTGAGGCCGATCAACAATGTGGTCGATGTGACCAACTACGTTCTTTTGGAAACCGGCCAGCCTTTGCATGCCTTCGACTTGGCGAAGCTCGAGCACGGCATCGTGGTGCGCAACGCGCATGAGGGTGAGATGTTGAAGGCCCTGGATGGTTCGGAACTCAAGCTGCGGGCCCATGATTTGATTGTCGCCGACGCAGGGAGAGTAGTGGCGGTGGCCGGGGTGACGGGCGGAGCGGAAACTGGCGTGACGACCGCAACAAGGGATATTTTACTCGAAAGCGCGTGGTTCGAGCCCTCGCGGGTGCGCAAGTCTTCACGCCAGTTGGGGCTTTCCACCGATTCAAGCTACCGCTTCGAGCGGCGGGTTGATCCGTCGGGAGTTCTGCCGGCATCGGCACGCGCCGCGGAGTTGATTTTGCAGACGGCGGGTGGTGCAGCCGATGCGGAGGTGTTGGTCGCGGGCCGGGAACCGCGGGATTTTGCAACGATTACCTTCAGCCACGACCGCTGCCGCGCCTTGCTCGGGTTGGAAATCGCCAACGGGGAAATTGACGACATCTTTTCGCGGCTCGGACTGACCCAAGCTGGTGGCCAATGGAGCGTGCCGGGATTTCGTCCGGATCTGACCCGCGAGGTGGATTTGATCGAGGAGGTCATCCGCATGGCGGGGATCGAGCGGGTGCCCTCGCGTCGGCGCGGGTTTCCGGCGGCGGCGAGTGTGGCTGATTTGCGGCATGACAATGCAGAAATGTTGCGCGAACGCCTTAGGGCTCAGGGCTTCAGCGAGGCGCGAACCTCGCATTTTGTTTCTCCGGATGCATTGCAGCGGTCGGGCGGGACGACGGAGGACGCGGTGGCGGTAAGAAATCCACTGGGTGTGGATCAGGCGCTGCTGAGGCCGGCTTTGCTTGCGGGTTTGCTCGAAGCGCTGGCCAGGAACCTGCGCCACGGGGCGGTGAGTGTACGCTTGTTCGAGATCGGGCCGGTTTTCCGCGCTGCAGGCAAGGAGGAGGGAACGGCCCTGGCTTTGCTTTGCACGGGCGCAGAGGCGGGACTTTTTGATTTGAAAGGGGGTCTGCAGACCGTGCTCGGCGCGGTGGAATTCAGGCCTGAGGACAGTCTGGCCTTGCGCGTGACGGGCCCGGGCGTCGAGGGCTTGCTGCGGAGACTGCCGCGGGCGCTCGGGGAGAAATTCGCAGCCAAGTCCCCGGTTTTTTATGCGGAGATGGATGTCGATGGTTGGCTGGAGACCGTGCCTGCTCCCGTGCGGGTGCGCCCCTTGCCGAGGTTTCCGGCTGTCACGCGCGACTTGTCGCTGATCCTGCCGAAAACCACACGGTATGCGGCGGTGGAGAAAGCTTTGTCCGGGGCGCGGGCGCCGCATTTGTTTTCGGTCGGACTGAAGGATGTTTTCGAGGACCCGAGCGGGGTGACCTTGCCGGCGGAGCAACGTTCCTTGACCGTCACCTTGACATTCCGCGACGAGGTACGAACATTGACTTCGGAGGAAGTTGACCGCGCGGTCGAAACATTGCGCGATCACGCGAAATCGGTGCTCGGTGCTGTATTTCGTGCCTAGATTTTTCGCATCGCCGCAGACAATTTGCCCTGGAGAGTTCGAGTAAACGATTCAAGCCCCGAACCGTATTATATCATCCCAGGAGGCTGAGCTGTGGCCGGCAAGGACATGCCTTCGTTGGAAGTCCGCGCTGGCCGCGGCGGTCGTCCGCCCTTGTCTTCAAGGGATCGGGAATTGGGTCGTGACGGCTCACCTGGGGCAATACTTGGCAAAGCGCCCTCCGTGTCAACGGGGGGCGCTCTTTCGTCACTGGATCGGCGGGCGAAGGCGCGGGGCGGGTTACTTGAAGCGCCGCCGTGGCGGGTGCGGTAGGACCTTTCTTTGGGATTTGCGGGCGACTGCCCGAGCAGATAAAAGATACGTTCGATCATGACGGCGATTCTGGCACTTGAAGACGGGCGGATTTTTTGCGGGGAGGCATTTGGTGCCATGGCCACGGTGGCGGGAGAAATGTGCTTCAACACGTCCATGAGCGGATACCAGGAGGTGCTGACCGATCCCTCGTACTTTGGACAGATCGTGGCCATGACGAATCCGCATATTGGCAACTACGGCATCAATGTCCTCGATGAAGAGGCCCGGGGGCCGCAGGTGCGGGGTTTTGTCATCGAGGAATTGACCGAGACACCGAGCAATTGGCGGTCGGAAGAATCCCTGCATGATTACTTGCAACGTCATGGAGTCCCGGGCATTCGGGAAATCGACACGCGGGCTTTGACCAAGCATCTGCGTGAACGCGGGGCCATGAAGGCCTGCCTCACGACGGAAGTGATGTCTCCCGAACAGGTGGTGCAGCGGGCGAAGCAGGGCAACGGTGTGGTGGGGATGGATTTTGTTCGGGAAGTGACGCCCCGCGAGGCCTTTGACTGGGACCCGATGGATGCGGAAAGCCGTCCGTGGAAGATGGCCCAAGGAACAAGCGCGGCAGGCGAATTGCGCGATCCTCTGGGCAACATTTTCGGCTTTCTGCCCCCGGTGCGTCACCGCGTGGTGGCTTATGATTTTGGGATGAAGCGCAATATCCTGCGCGGACTGCGCCAGCGCGGCCTGGCGGTGCGGGTGGTGCCGGCCGACACCTCGGCCGAGGAGGTGTTGGGTTTGGAGCCGGACGGAATTTTCCTCTCCAACGGTCCGGGTGACCCTGGCGCGCTGGATTACGTCCACAAAAACGTACGCGGCTTGCTCGGGAAAAAACCGATTTTCGGGATCTGCCTGGGCCATCAGATTCTGGCCTACGCTCTGGGCGGAAAGACGTTCAAGCTGAAGTTCGGCCACCGTGGCGGCAACCAACCGGTCAAGGATCTGCTTACCGGGAAGGTTTCGATCACGGCGCAGAACCATGGGTTCGCGGTTGACCCGGAATCTTTGCCGCCCGATGCAGAAGTTACGCATGTCAACTTGAACGACGGTACGGTGGAGGGCTTGCGCAGCAATGCCATTCCGGTCTTCAGTGTGCAATACCACCCTGAGGCTGCGCCCGGTCCGCACGATGCGGAATACTTTTTCGACCAGTTCGCCAAACTTATTGATGAGACCAAGGTAGGCGGGTAGTTTGATTCGGCTATGCGCTTGACCGTTTATTTCCCTGATGACAACCCGGCGGTCCATAATTGGACGGGGGAGAGCCTGAGCATCGGTCGTCTTGCCGACAATGACGTATCGATCGACGATGATTCGATTTCCAGTCGTCATGCCGAGATCTTCGGGGTGGAGGGCGCAACGGTCTTGCGCGATCTTGATTCGACCAACGGAACGTTTCTCAACCGCGTGCAAATCACCGGCGAGCATCCTCTGGGCGAAGGCGATGAGATCTACTTTGGTGGCGTGCGCACTGTTTTTATGGAGCCATCCGGCACCGAGGTGGACGAACCGGAGGTCGCGACGCCGGATCTGGACTTTGTTCCGGACGCAGGGGAGGGCGGGCACCCGGATGGTTTCCGTCCGCTCTCGCCCTTGCCGCCTGAGGCCAAAAAGCGCGACACCCTCGCGTTGGCTGCTTGGGGTTCCCTTGGCCTAGGCGTGGCAGCCGCGCTTTACGCCCTTGTGGTCGTGGCGACAAGCTAACGCCATCTGTCCGACGGGAAATCCCGCGCG
>CAIZMQ010000137.1 GCA_903934135.1 uncultured Verrucomicrobiota bacterium | reverse complement strand
GGAGTCGGATCGCTGAGCTTCAACGGGGGTCTGACTCTTGAGGCGGGATCGACGACCATATTCCAGGTTCATGCCACGGATGACTTTACCTCAGTCTATCTCAGTGGGGGGAGAGTGACCTACGGCGGTGCGCTGGTCTTTAGCTTGGTCGACTTCACACCTGTGGCCGGAGATGAGTTTGAGGTGTTCAACCTGATAGGAGCCTCCGAGAGCGGGAACTTCTCCTCGGTCGAGGTCGGAGGCAGCGACCTGAGCAACCTCAACGGCCTTTGGAGCGGAATGAACGCCGGGGTGACCTACCAGTTCAACGTAACGACGGGTATCCTCGCCGTGCAGACCATCCCGGAACCCTCGACCTACGCGCTGCTGGCCATCGCCCTTGCCGGCCTCGGTGCACACATCCTGCGTCGTCGGCGCCTGAGCTGAGTTTTTTGGACAAAAGGTAACGAAGGTAACCAAGGGTAGGGCAGCGTTCTCTGGTCGAACGCGCATTCCCTCGCTTACCATGCCCAAGCATAGCTCTTGGTGTTGTCGAACTTGGTGCGGTTCTCAGGGGGATAAAAGGGGACGCGTCCCTTTTGAAAAAATCCCTCTGCATCAGCTACTTGCCGCGACACCTGAAGAGTTTATGGAAATCGGCAATCCTAACCAACCCTGGCGGTAGTAGTTCACACCGGACAACCGCGAGGAAGTTTGCCACATTTAACTTGATTGGTTGCAGGATTTTGATGCAGTCGAAATGCATGAAACTGAGTGCTTTTCCACCCAACGTGGCAGTCTTAAATTTTGTCTTCACCCGCAACCAGACCATTCGCTTTTTCACCCGCAGTGCCGTGGTCGCGATGATCGGCGTTAGTTGGGCCGAGGCCTCAATTATTTACAGTCCAGTCAACGAGAGCGTCTCTTTTAACTCCCCCTCAAAAACTATCGAGATCAACGGGCAAGCTTTCGAGTTCGGTATTGTTCACGGTGGTCCTGGGGTGGACTACTCCTTCTTCACGCCGTCTGAGCAGGGATCTGGAGTTTTCGTTAGCTTCGGTAACGAAGACGATGTGCGCAATTTTACGCTGGGTGACACCATCAGCACACTCACGGCTGTCGGCAAAATGTATCCCACAGCAGGCTCGGCAAATGACTATTTGATTCTTCATTCAAACTCCGATCCTTCCGCGCCCGGAAACTTTCCGGCTAATGGCAGGGGCTATGCAGGCTTTTTGCTCGGCGGACCTCTCAACTTCAATTACGGGTGGGCTCAGTTTGAGCTGCTTACGGTCGGAGAAGAAACGGTGGTGACCTTCCTCGACTATGCTTGGGAAAACACCGTCAACGCTTCCATAGAGGTAGGTGCGGTCCCCGAGCCCTCGACCTATGCGCTGCTTGGTATCGCGCTCGCTGGCCTCGCTGCACACGTGCTGCGCCGCCGCCGCGCGGCCTGAGTTTTTCAACCGATCACCCGAGTGCGCCGGCGCTCGGGGGAACCGGAAACAACCCTGCCGTCGGAGGGTTGGCGCCCCAGCGAAGATCAACATGAACCGAGGGTGCTCCCCCCGCGGGGCGGGATGACCCGGAGCGAGGGAGTCAACTGAACGAAGAGGGGAAAGGCGTGGGGGATTTGCTGACGTTCCCTTGGCTAATTTTTGTTTAATCTGCCCGGGTTCAGACCGGGCAAAGTCGAGTTACTGCCTGAAGCGATCGGGGTCCCGCAAGCGCGGGCTTTTTTCGTCTTTACGGGCCGAAAAACCGTTTGCGGGCCAAATATCAGGTGCTATTGGTAATCGTCCTACTTGTTTTTATAGGGGTTCCGGCCGCGAAAGCTCCTCTTTAACGACGTCAGTTAGCGCCCAAGCTTTATCGCGGTAAGAAAAAACAACCTGATGAAAAAACGCCAGCCGAAGCTTATCCTTCTCGCAGGCCTCGCCTGCTTGCTCTCAGCATCCCTGCAGGCCCAGCCCGTCACCAACTGGACTTTCAATTACACGGGCTCGATCACGAATTGGACGGCGCTTTACGACGGCTTATACACTATCACGGCTTACGGTGCCGAGGGTGGCGGCAGTGCTCTCGGATCTTCGGGTGGCCAGGGAGCCCGGGTCGGCGGCACCTTCTCGCTTTCGAGCGGGTTTCGGTTGAATATTCTCTCGGGAGGCAGTGGCGCCAGTGGCAGTGCGGCGCCTTATGGTGGCGGCGGGGGTGGCGGAAGCTTCGTGGTCGACTTTTCTAACAATCCTTTGTTGGTCGCCGGAGGTGGCGGTGGGGGTGGTTACACCGAAGTAAGTAATGATAATTTTCATGGCCCGACTGAGGCGGACCCGGGAAATGATGCGAGTCTCATGACCTCAGGAACCTCTGATACGTCAGGGGAGATTGTGGGCGGGACCAATGGGTTTGGCGGAAGCTATGGTTCCTCCACTAACTATGGTTTCTTCGCTGGTGGTGGTAATGGTGGTGGTGGTGGTGGATTGCTGGGAGCAGGGGGATCCTATACCAATTATAGTGGTTCCATTGGTATTGGTGGTGGCAGTAGCTACCTCGAGGGTGGTGGTGGTGGGCAAGGGACCATGGTTACCGGAAGTGGTAAGGGGGAGGTGACTTTTACTTCCCCAAGCGGAGGCTTCGGCGGTGGAGGTCAAGCGGGCCAATACAGCGGAGGAGGAGGTGGTGGCTACAGCGGCGGGGGTGGTGGTGCATTTGAAGTCATTTCTAGTCAGTCTGATGCTCCTCCAGAAACTACACGCTACGGGTACGGCGGTGGAGGTGGCGGGTCCTTTGTTGCCTCGTCCGCATCCAATACCTTCATTAGTATCGGCAACACCGGCAACGGTTCGGTGAGCATCGCTCAAGTCATCACCAATTTGATGGTTGGCGACAATTCCTCCAGCCAGAGCTACGCCATCACGAGCGGAAACAGTCTTTACGGGAACGTCGCGCTCGGCGTCAGCGCGGGTGACTCCAACAACAGGATTTCGGTGGCCAATGCCGGGACCGTGTTGAGTGCCCTGACCAATGTTGCGGTCGGAGTGGGTGGCTCGGGCAACAGCCTGCTGATTTCCAATGGCGGCAAGGTGGTGACCGGTGATCTGGGTAGCTACATCGGCGCCAGCGCCACCTCCACGGGCAACAGCGTGGTGGTGACCGGGTCCGGCTCGGCGTGGGAGAACGGCTCGTTCCTCAATGTCGGCAGCAGTGGGTCGGACAACACGCTTACGGTCAGCGATGGCGGCAGCGTGACCGCCGAAGCGTTCAGCATCGGATACTTCGCGGGCAGCACCGGCAACAGCGTGGTGGTCAGCGGCGGCGGGAGTATTTCCAGTTCATCGACCTATATCGGGAATGCCGGCGGCAACAACAGCGTGCTGGTCACCGGATCCGGCTCGACGTGGAGCAACCGTGTCTCCTTCTTCGCTGCGTCTCCTCTCTTTATCGGCTGGGGTGGAACAAACAGCAGCCTGACCGTGGCCGACGGTGGAAACGTGGCCGCCCCGCAGACCACCATCGCCGCGAATCATGGCTCCTCGGGCACGCTCAATATCGGGCGCTTTGGGACCAACGATGCGGCAGGAACGGTCTCCACGCCCACGATCGCCTTCGGAGCCGGCACCGGGACGATCAACTTCAACCAGAGCAATAGCACAACGATCAACGCGGCCATCTCCGGCCACGGATCGGTCAACCAACTCGGCAGCGGGACGACGATCCTCGCCGGACACAACACCTACACGGGACCGACGATGGTGGAGAACGGCACTCTTCTGGTTGACGGCGAAGTCGGCCTGAGCGATATGTCCGTCTCGAGCGGTGGCGCCATCGGCGGAAGCGGCACGCTCGGCGGAAGCCTTTCCCTGGCGGCCGGCGCGCAATTTGTTTTCAGTCTGAACGGCGCGCTCACGGTTAACGGGGCCTCGGTGACCTTCGGCGGATTCGGCATTGATCACCTTGTCGGGTTGGACCACACCGTGGCCAACGGTGCCTACACTCTCATCGACGGCGCGGCCACCATCGACTTTGCCAATCTCGTCCACATGGGAGAGGTAAACGCTTTCGACCTGGGCGGCGGCAAGCAAGCTTACTTCAGCGAAGGCAGCCTCGTGGTCAACGTGATCCCTGAGCCCTCGACCTATGCGCTGCTCGGGCTCGGTGCGGTCGCCCTCGGGCTCGAGCGTGCTCTCCTGGCTCGCCTCGGCCGCCTCCTCGGTCGCCCACTCCGTCGGCCTGAAGCGGGGCCTCAAGGTGCCAACCTCGACTACCCCCCCTTCGCTTCTTACTCGC
>CAIZMQ010000136.1 GCA_903934135.1 uncultured Verrucomicrobiota bacterium | reverse complement strand
TGGCGGTGCCAAAACGGGGGCCGTGACCAACTTCTCCGCGACCAACATTATGTCTATGGTGGCCGGTTCCGTAGACCGGATCGCAGCCATACGGGTCATCTCCGGGATCAATGTGGACGGCGGTATTCTGGGTGCTTATAAGAACACGCCGGTTCCTCACGACGCCTCGGCGCCGCTTTACCTTGCGGCCGACGGTGTGACCCGCCTTGATACGCCGGCTGTGGGTGGACGTCTCATGGATGGAGCAATCATCACGCAGAAAAATTCCTCGGGCTTGCAGGGAGCGCGCATTTTCACGCTCTAAGCGCGTGCTGCAAGGTGAGTCCTTTCTCAGCCCGCACCTTCGGCCAGCACGCGGCGGGCGGACTTCACTGAGCCGTCCGGGAAACATATTAAAGGACCGCTTCCGTGTGCGTCGCTACGTTCGATCAACCAAGGCTGTTTCGCCCAACGGTTGGCGATGTCGGGCTCCGCGCTGAACATGGTCGGGATGTAATGAAGCTTGGGATGCTTGTCGGGCGGGATGTCTGACCGCGTGTAGGCCGACTGGATGGTTGGGCAGCGCCAGACCTGCGGCCCAATCCCAAAGGGTTCCAAAGCCTGAAGCCAGAAATTCTCCCAAGCTTTTTCCTCGTTGAGCGACGGGCCTTGTGGCCAGACAGATTTGTGGTCCTCCAGATAACCGCGCAGGCCGATGTTCAAACCACGCAAGTTGGCCGCGCATTTTGCTTCCCCGGCGCGCCGCATATAGTCCCCGAAATTCGGGATGATAATTGCCGCCAGAATCGCCAAGATTGACACTGCGGCAACAATCTCAAGCAACGTGAAACCCCGCAAATGGACCCGGGACGAAAAGCATCTGGTCGGAGAACTCACCATAGCGAAGCCCGTCCGGCAAGCCTTGCGGGCTTACTGGGTTGTGTCTCCGGCACCAGACGTTGAAGCTGTATCGGATACTTTGATGCCGTTGAGTGAAAACAGGGTACCAGCCCCGCCCACAATCTGGAACTGGCCGGTGTTGTTGCCCGAAAAGGTTACAGGAGATTTGTCGGAGGTAAGGGAAGCGGTAAACCCGCCACTAGCATACGAGTAATTGGTTGCACTGATTACCCCTTGCCCATCGTACATCGCGCCGGCAACAGTTTTTGAGTTAACGTTTATGGTAGCAAAAGTCGTTCCGTAGTAGGTCACGCCGTTGAAAAAGATGAGGAAGTAATTTTGCCAAGGGTCTGGAATAACGGTGGATTGGACGACGCTGAGGTTGGTGGTGGTGGTCGATTCCGAGTTGGTGATGATAGTCGGAGAACCTGCTTGAAGAGCAAACCCGAAGACGCCCGAGGTGTTGTTCCCGAAGACAGTAGCCGAATATACTCCGTCGAATTGCCCCGGGTAATAAGCGCCGTTGGCCCACGGTCCCGGACCGAAGCTACCTGCTTTGGTCGTCGCGGCGATAGCTAGAAATACTGCGACAATGAGAAGGACTGAAGCTGGGGCGGGTGCTTTTTTCATGATTGGACGGTATACTTGAATCCTTACAGCGCTTCGTTCTCGGGTCAAGCTCCCTCTAGCGGCATTTCCAAACATGGAGGACGCACATTGTTCTAAAGTTTTGCGTGTTCGGCTACCGGGAGGTCAGAGGTCCAGCTTGAGGATTTGGTGGAGATCGGGGAGGAGGTGCATTGGGGTCGCCGGGGGCTGGGTGCCGAGGATGAGGACGTCCTCGGAGGTCGGAAGTGGTCGCTCGGTGGGGGTGGCGACGGACTGGCGGATGGGGGCTTCGGGTTG
>CAIZMQ010000135.1 GCA_903934135.1 uncultured Verrucomicrobiota bacterium | reverse complement strand
TTGCTCTGCAGTTCGTAGTCCACCCAGAGCCCGCCCATCGTGTAGTGCACCGCGGGGTAAATGCGCATCGGCGTCTCGTAAGCATTCTCACCTGTGATGTTTTTATACATCTCGAAAAGGTTCCCGTAACGCTCGCGAATGGTCGACTCGCCGAGACGTTTGATCGCGTCGGCAAAGTCCATGTAGACCCCCAGTCCGCCCGGACCCACTCCGCGCCCCTCATCGCAGACTTCCTTGGCCGAGCGTGAAGAAATGTCACGTGGCGCCAGGTTTCCGTAGCTCGGGTATTTGCGTTCGAGGAAATAATCCCGGTCGTCCTCCGGGATATCAGCGACCTTCTTGCCACAGTCTTCTTTGCGCTTCGGCACCCAAATGCGACCGTCGTTGCGCAGTGACTCGCTCATCAGGGTCAGCTTCGACTGGTATTCGCCGCTCACCGGAATGCAGGTCGGATGGATCTGGGTGAAACACGGATTGGCGAAAAGCGCCCCGCGGCGGTAAGCACGGTAAGTTGCCGTCACATTGCAACCCATCGCATTGGTCGACAGGAAGAACGCATTGCCGTAGCCGCCGCTGGCCAGAATCACCGCATCCGCCGCATGGGCCTCGATTTCGCCGGTCACCATGTTCCGCGTGATGATGCCTTTGGCCTGGCCATCGACAATGACCAGATCGAGCATTTCGTGGCGCGGATGCATTTTGACCGTGCCCGCCGAAATCTGATGACTCAGCTCCGAGTAAACCCCGAGGAGCAACTGCTGCCCGGTCTGGCCGCGCGCGTAAAATGTCCGCGACACCTGCGCCCCGCCAAAGGAACGGTTGGCCAGCATTCCGCCATATTCCCGCGCGAAGGGCACGCCCTGCGCCACACATTGGTCGATGATGTGCGTGCTGACCTGCGCCAGACGGTAGACGTTCGACTCACGCGAGCGGAAGTCGCCGCCCTTGATCGTGTCCATGAACAAACGGTCCACGCTGTCGCCGTCATTCTGGTAATTCTTCGCCGCATTGATCCCACCCTGCGCCGCGATGCTGTGCGCCCGGCGCGGACTGTCCTGATAACAAAAGCACTTCACGTTGTAGCCCTGCTCGCCGAAGACGGCCGCCGCCGATCCTCCGGCCAAACCGGTGCCCACAATGATCAGCTCGTAGCGACGCTTGTTGCCCGGACTGACCAACTTGCTCGCCGCTTTGAAATTGGCCCATTTGTCGGCCAGCGGACCGGACGGAATTTTCGGATCGAGGGTGGTCGTGCTCATGAGTTCGAAGAAGTGGTCAACTCCGGCGCCACCCGGCGATCGTCCGGCAAGATTTTCAGAAAACCCGTCAGGGAGGCCACCGGAATGCTGGCAAACCCGATCATCAACGCCCAAGCCACCAGCAACCCGCCGAGCTTGATCAAGCCGGACGACTTCCGTCCGTTCAGCCCGAAGGTCTGGAACACACTGGAAATCCCGTGGCTCAAATGCATCCCGAGCAACACAAGGCTGAGCAAATAAAAACCGGAGACCAGAGGGTTGTGGAAACTCAGGATAATCATGGCCGCCACATCATGCCGCCCTTCCAAATCGTAGAGGTGCGAATGTGGGCTCATCCCCGCGGCAAATTGCAACACGTGGAAAATCAGGAAGCTCAAGACAACCAACCCGCTCAAGGCCATGGTGCGCACGGCGACCGTGCTCTGCACCCGGGTTTTCACCGCATACCGCTGCGGACGGGCCCGACGGTTTTCGATGATCAATGACATCGTGGTCGCGATGTGCACTGCGAAAACGAGCAGCAATCCGCCCCGCGCGATCCACAAGAGGACGGGATTCGCGTGCAAGGCCTGGGCATACACATTTATCCCTTCACCAAATGGCCCGACGTAAATGGTCAAATTCCCCGCCAAATGCGCCAACACGAACAAAATCAGCAACCCCCCCGAGATCCCCACGATCCACTTCTTCCCAATCGATGACATTAGAAAAACCAACAGCGGGTTCGGCTGGCGGGGACCAGTGTAAACAGAAGCCACGGACATAAGCACGCACACTATTAGATTTCCTAATAGTAGCAACGCTTAAGATCAGGTTTTGGATGCCGTTCTCGGCCCAAGTCGCCCCTTGCGCGACGGGCCCTTGTGGCTTAACCGTTCTGCCTGATGAAGACCGTGCCCCTCCTTGGCCTAACCCTACTTGTCACCACTTCCCTCGCTCTCGCCCGTGGCGGCGACGGAGGTGGCGGGGGTGGTTTTCGCGAAGGGGGGATGGACGATGCCGGGTTCCGTGACGAGGCCCCGCGCCTCAACGAGGACAGCATAGACGCCTCGGTCCGTCAGGATGACGTCACCGTCGACCGCGATGGCAGCGATGTGAATGTCGACCGGACTGACGATGACAACTACCGCGTCAGCGACATCAACGGTTCGGCCGATGTCAATGTCCGGCCCGAGGGCGATGACACGGCCAACGTCAACGTGCGCACCGCCGACGGCGAGGATTACAACACCACGGTGGCCGGTCCCCAAGGTTACCGCGCCGGCTACGTTTGGCAGAATGGCGACTACGTTGCGGTGAACTGCGAACCTTTCGTCCCCTACGCCGCGCCTTTTGGTGCCTGGGCCGGTTGGAATGTCGTGACCCAGCCCGACTACGTCCAGTATCCCGTCTATCCCAGTTTCCCGGTGGAAACAGCCGTAGAAGTCGCGTTGCAAAAACTCGGTCTTTACACCGGCCCGATCGACGGCAATGCCGCCTCGGTCGCCGGCGCCATCGAGCAATACCAGATGCAAACCGAAGTGCCCGTCACCGGCACGATCACTCCCGAACTCCTCACCGCCCTCGGCATCCAAGCGTCCTACCAATAAAGCCGTTCACCTCGGCGAGAGGATTCCTGCCACCGCACCGGTCATGAAGCAGGCGAGGTTCGCGCCGAGCAACGCTCTCCATCCCAGTTGGGCGAGGGTCGAACGCTGCGAAGGCGCCATCGCGCCGATGCCTCCGATTTGCACGCCAATGGAGACAAAGTTCGCGAAGCCGGTCAGGGCGTAGGTCAGGATCATCAAATTGCGCGGATTGGTATAGAGACCTTCCGCTTTCATTTCCCCCAAGCGGACAAAGGAGACAAATTCGTTCAGCACGGTGCGCAGGCCGAGGAATTCGCCCGATTGCAGGACGGCATCGCCGCTGATCCCCATGAGCCAAGCGACCGGGGCGAAAATAATACCCAAGATGAACTCGAGCGAAAAACCGCCATAAGTTCCGTTCGTCCATTGCACGATGAGCTCGTTGAGCCCGGTCGGCCCACCGATGCCTTGCTCGAGAATAAAATTCACGAAGGCAACGAGCGCGGTGAATACGAGGAGCATCGCGCCGACATTGACAGCCAACTTCACGCCCTCTGTCGTCCCGTTGCAGATGGCATCGAGCAAGTTCACTCCGTTGCGCTGCTGCGCGAGATGGAGCGAGCGATCCACCTCCTCGGTCTGCGGCAGCAGAATCTTCGACATGAGCAGCGCCGCGGGCACGGAGATGACCGATGCGGTGAGCAGGTGCGTGGCGAAAACAAGCTGTTGCTGCGGATCCCCGCCGCCAAGCAGGCTGATATAGGCCACCATCACAGCTCCCGCCACCGTGGCCATGCCGCCGACCATCACGCAGAGGACTTCGGATCGCGTCATTCCGGCCAGCCAAGGGCGGATAAGCAAGGGAGCTTCGGTCTGCCCGAGAAACACATTGGCCGTGGCGGAGAGCGTCTCAGGGCCCGACAGCCGCATGGTTTTGGAGAAGACCCACGCCATGCCGCGCACGACTTTCTGGAGTATCCCAAGGTAATAGAGTGCCGCGCTGAACGCGGAAAAAAAGACGATCGAGGGCAAAACCGCGAGGGCAAAAATCACACCGTGCGACTGCTCGTCGAGGAGCGTGCCGAAAAGGAACTGCGTCCCCTCCCTCGTGAAACCGAGCAGCTTGACGAAAAACAACCCGACCGCTTCGACCGCCATCCGCACCGGCGGGAGGTGAATGACCATGGCGGCGAGGAGGAACTGCAGCAAAATGCCGACAGCCACCACCCGCCACGGGATATTTTTGCGGTCAGAGCTGAAGAGCGCAGCTACGCCGACGAACACGGCGATACCGGCCATCCCGCGCAGTGTTTCGAAAAACGTTTCCATCAACCTCGAAGCAGGGCCAGACCGCGCTGCACGGCCCGCTCCTTAATGCATCCCCGAATCTCCCGCCAGCGCCTTGGCCATGTCGCCGACCACCGCCTTGGCATCGCCGAAGACCATCAGGGTTTTGTCCATCGTATAGAGCTCGTTGTCGATCCCGGCGAAGCCGGGCTTCATCGACCGTTTGACCGCCAAGACCGTCTTGGCCCGGTCCGCTTCGATGATCGGCATCCCGTGGATCGGTGACTTCGGATTGTTCTTCGCCGCCGGATTGACCACGTCATTGGCCCCCAGCACCAATACCACATCGACCTGCGGCATCTCCGGATTGATTTCTTCCATCTCGATCAAGTCATCGTAGGGAATGTCCGCTTCGGCCAGCAACACGTTCATATGCCCCGGCATGCGGCCCGCCACGGGATGGATGGCGAACTTCACTTTGATGCCGCGCTTGGTCAGTTGGTCATAAAGTTCACGCACCCGGTGCTGGGCCTGCGCCACCGCCATGCCGTACCCGGGCACGATGACCACCGTGTCCGCCTGCCCCATGATTTCCGCCGCCTCAGCCGCGCTTGCACTCTTCACCGTCTTACCCTCCTCGCCGCCCGCGGCTTCCTGCGCCGAGCCAAAGGCTCCGAAGAGCACATTGCTGAAACTCCGGTTCATGGCCTTGCACGTGATGATCGAAAGAATCAGACCGGACGACCCGTCCAGGGCCCCGGCAATAATCAGCAAGGTGTTATCCAGCACGAAGCCCATGGCCACGGCCGAGAGGCCGGCGTAGGCATTGAGCAGAGCAATCACCGTGGGCATGTCCGCCCCGCCGATCGGAATGATCAGCATCACGCCGAAAGCCAGCGAGAGAATGACCAACGGCGGGAAAAGAAAGAACCATTGGGGATTGATGATCAACCCCGTGGCGCAAGCGATAGCCCCCCCGAGGGTGAGGAAGTTGATCATCAGTTGACCGCGGTAAGTGATCGGACGTCCCGGCAGAATCTCCTGCAACTTACCCGCCGCCATCAGGCTGCCGGTGAAGGTGAGAAATCCGAGAATAACCTCCGCGGAAATGGCGAACATGCGGAAGGTGGTCAGGTTCGCCCCGCCTTCATGGAGCCAGAGGTAGTACTTCGCCGTGCCGACCAGTCCGGCGGCCAATCCCCCGAAAGCATGCGACAACGCCGTCCGCTGCGGCACCGCAGTGAGCGGGACCTTGGAGAGCGGGACCCCGATGAGTCCGCCGACCATCACCGCCAAGGCTATCCACGGTAGGCTCGATACGGCCACGGCCGGATTAAGCAGTGTGCCGCCGACCCCCAACACCATCGCCCACACGCCGGCCCAGACCCCGCGCCGCGCACTCTGCGGTGAGTTCATCCACTTGAGCGAAAAAATAAAAAGGACGCTCGCAACCAGATAGGTCACCTGAACGGCGGCATCGCGGAATTCCGGACTCATGACTTCTCCTCCGGCTTGCGGCTCTTGAACATCTTGAGCATGCGGTTCGTGATGAGAAATCCGCTCACGATATTGACCGATGCGGCGGCAATGGCGACCAGCCCGAGAATGGTGATCCACAACGGATGCTCATCGCTCACCGGCGGGCCGGCCACGAGGATGGCCCCGACAATGACCACCGCGGAAATGGCATTGGTCAGCGACATGAGCGGCGTGTGCAACAGGCGCGACACATTGCGGATCACATCGAGTCCGATGAAGGTGGCCAGAATGAAAACAAAGATCAGCGGGATGTAAGCGGTCAACCCGGATGGTTCGGCCGCGGCAAGAAAAGGAGTCATGTCAGGAGGTTGGTTCGCGGAATTGCGGGTGCACCACTTCCCCGCCGTGGGTCAGGAGGCAGCCGGAGAGGATTTCGTCGGCCGGATCGATCTTCAGCGCCTTGGCTTCCTTGTCCCAGAGGTGCTCGATCAATGCCAGGTAGTTGTTGGAAAGCATTTGGCTGGCATTCACGGCGACATGATCGGCCAAGTTCGTCGCCCCGATGAGCAACGCGCCCCCGACCCGCTTTTCCACGCCGGGCTCGGATCCCTCGACATTGCCACCCGTGGCCGCCGCCATGTCGATGACCACGCTGCCCGGACGCATCGCCTCAAGCATGGCCGAGGTCAGGATGCGCGGCGCCGGCCGGCCGAAGACCTGCGCGGTGGTGATGACCACGTCCGACTGCGCCACTTGTTTGGCCATCACTTCACGCTGCTTGGCCAGTTGCTCCTCCGTCAGCGCTTTGGCATAGCCCTGCGCCGTCTGCCCGGTTTCCCCGAGATCGACCTTCACAAATTTGGCTCCGAGACTGAGCACCTGCTCTTCCACCGCCGCACGAGTGTCGAAGGCTTCCACTTTCGCGCCGAGACGCTTCGCCGTGGCGATAGCCTGCAAACCCGCCACCCCCGCGCCGACAATAAATACCTTGGCCGCGGCAATCGTGCCCGAGGGGGTCATCATCATGGGAAATACGCGGTCGAGGCGCTCGGCGGCGAGAATGACCGCCGCATATCCGGCCAGGCTGGCCTGCGAACTCAACACGTCCATCTTCTGCGCGATGGTCGTGCGCGGGATCATTTCCACGCTGATGGCCGAAATACCCGCCGCGGCCAAGGCGCCCACCAATTCCCTCTCCCGAAAAGCATCGAGGCTGCTCAGATGCACCGCACCGCGCGGCGCCGCATCGTGGCCGCCCGGACGGTTCACCCGCACGACCAGACCGCAATCCTCCGGTAGAGCCGCGTCGGCCACAACGCGCGCCCCCTTGGCCATATAGTCTTCGTCGCGCCATCCGAGACCCCCGCCCAGCCCGGACTGAACCACCACTTCAAGGCCGAGCTTGTGAAGCTTGCCTGCATTGTCGGGGGAGAGCGCCACGCGCACGGCATCGGACTCTCGGGGGAAGAAAACCGTCATGAAAGAGCTTTGCTTATAGAACCCAAGAACAAGCGCCGCAACGGCAATCTTCCCCCCTCCTTCCGCCCGCCCTACTCCCGCCTCTTCATCAATCCACGGATCGTCTCCACCGAGGCGCAATCGCGAAAAACCATTTGCACGTCGGCCGCCCCGGGCTCTGCCCCTTCCGCCGCATCGGCGAGCAACGCGGCCGTGCTTGAAACCATCCCAACCACCTCACCGACCTCATTGAGAACCGGCGCGCCGGAACTCCCGCCGCCATAATCCGCCGTCACGGTCAACCAAGTCCGCGTGCCCTCTGCTTCGCTTGTGGACTCCGTGAACACGCGTGACACGATTCCCTCGGTCAAAGTGTAAAAACGTCCGTCCGGATGCCCGATCACCCGGATGTTATCCCCCGTCTTGACGCCGTCGGACAATGGCAGTGCGGACAACGCCGCCCCGGCCGGGTCGATCCGCAGGATGGCCGCATCACCTTCCCGGTCCGCCGCCAGCACGTCCAGTACAGCATAGACCGTGCCGTCAAAGGTCATCACCCCAAGTTCCCCCACCGTTTTGTCGTCGAGCACATGATGGTTGGTCACCACCTCGCCCTCCGCCCCCGCGATCCAGCCGCTACTCACCGCGCCCATGTGCGACTGACTGCAGTCCCGGCAGAAATAGACCGAGCCGATCACCACCACGGCGCGGCAGACCGCCTCGTAATCCACCGCCCCCGCGGGCTTCACCGCCGGCAAATCCACCGTCTTTCCCTCGGCTGCAGCCAGTGCTCTGGTCGCCGGACCGCCGTGCAACCCGGCCACGCCGGACCGCGCTAGGCCCGCGGCAAAGGCACGCTCCAGCGCCGCATCATCGATCACCGGCGCGGCCTGCCCCGCGGCTGCCACTGCCAGCAACGCCAGCCACCGCATACTGCCGGCTGCCTGGAGATGCTTTGTCATAGAGCAACCCTCCCCGCTCCGGTCATCAGCTGCCCGGCCGGTGGATGATCTGCTCACGCCGCAGAGTGACCACCCGCGGTGCCGAGCCGTCCGCCGATTGCACCTGGATCGAGACCGGGGTTTGCGCATCGCCTTGGATCAAGCCGACCACATCGCCGATTGACCTGTCGCGGGAGTTGACCCAAGTCCCGTTGGCGTCCGAAACAGCCAAAAGCCGGTCACCCGGACGCAGTTGCCCGCTCGCGCTGGCCGGGCTGCCCCGCACCAGTTCCTGCAACACCGGCAAACCATCCTCACCGCGCGACAACCGCGCGCCGATTCCCACCGGTGCGGTGCTCCTGATTCCCCGCTGCGCCGCATCGCGATCATTGCCCTCCGGCAGGTTGTTTGCCCATTGGATCGCCGCCAGGGTGTCCTTCGCCGCCCAATTCGCCGCAATTTGACGCGCCGTGCGTTCGCGGACCTGGCCGTCTTCGGGGGGTGCGGCTAAGAAAGCTTGCGCGGCCGATGTCGGGTTCACCTTCACTTCTTCGGCCAAGACCCGCCCGAGCAAAGCCGATCGCGTGCGCGGGTCCTGCACCTGCCCGGCCCAAGCCCGCGCGTCATCCGGAGAAGCCGAAGCCCAACCCGAGACAAAGCGTGAAAGAAAACGCACCTGCTGCCAGTCGGTCAGGCCGTCGCCCATGGCCAAGGCCGTGGTCGGGTCGGTCGCGGCCAACTTCTCCGCCGCCCGCGAAAGCACGCTGCCTCGCTGCTGCCCGGTGAGAAACTCGTTGGCCAGGGCCGCCGTTTGCACCGGCGTCATCTTGCCCTCGTTCATCATATAGAGGCCCAACGCACCCGCCACCCCGAAGCGCCCCACTTCCCCGCGTTGCGCCAACTCGGTCACACTCTGGCCCGACCACTCACCCAACAAAGCGAGCATTGCCATGTCGCGTGAAGCTTCATCCGGCAATTCACGCACCCGCGCCATGGCTACGTCGACACCCAGGCCGGCCAAAGGACGGAACGTCGCATTAATGTAGTCCTCCCGCGCCCGTGAACCTTCCACTTCCGCCAAAACGATTTCCGTCCCCTCACCGTTTGCGCCCGAACCACCTTTCTTCACCGTCCTGGCCGCCAGGCCGGCGAAGCCCCCATTCTCATCCGCGCCAGCGGCTATCGCCACCGGTTGAGCCGAGCCCGCACTGGTGGGCACCAACCCCTTTTCTTCCTCGAGGAGCGGTCCCCGGATAAGGAGCACGCCGCCCAATATCACGACCGCAGGAACCAAGAGCACAAGGCCGACTTTGAGTGGGGTCTTCATCAAATAACAAGGTCACCCCAATCTCCTCCCGATCAAGCACGGAATATCACCCCGCCCGTCAGCGTAAGGGGGCGCGGAGAGACACCGGAAACTTTTTGGGCCTAGGACAGCGGATGTCCCAGGCCCTCTGTTCTGATCGGCGCGTGAAAGCAAACATCGACCTCAACCCCGACCACAACATCTGGAACAACAATGGCACCTGGTGGCTCCATGCTACGGTGCACCACCCTGACTACACCAAGGAACGCGTCCGCGTCTCCCTCGGCACCAAGAACCGCGAAGAGGCACGGCAGCACCGCGACTTCATCCTCCGGGGGACCGCCGCGATTGCCTCCCGCATCCCCCGCGGGCAGGCCATGCCCGATTCGGCCACGCCGTCCGTCTGGCAGGAATCCCGCAGTTCCGATCAAAGCCGGGCCGCAACCGCGGTGCATTAAACCGCCCGACTGCGTTGCCCCGGGCCCGCGGCCACCCGAGATCTAATCTTGGTCAGCTTGGTCAGCTTGGTCAGCCGCCGGGGCGTCGTCGGAACCGGTCACTTTATCCTTCACCTGCTGGAAGACGCCTCGGCCGAGCAAGCTCGAGGCGATTCTGACCGGCGGCGGCGCCGCGCACCCGGCGAGAAACACAATGGAGAGGAGGATAAGCGTTTTTTTCATAGTTTTTTTTTAAACCGCGGATTTATTGCCTGCGGAGCGGGGCAGACCATATGCCAATGCCACTCTTGGCGGAAAGCATTTCTCGCCAGTTTGCGCGTTGTCTCTTCGTTATCTTGGCGGGGGCGGAATCAGCGAGCGGGCGGTGCCGGAATGACCCGCACCACAGCTTTGTCCTTCGAGCCGCCTGGCTTGCTCTCGCGCGAGATGAAGCCGCTGCCGAATTTCGAAGTCGTCACCCCGGCACCGCTTGTACTGCGGCTGACTGAGCCTTGACCGAATTTCTGCGTGGTTGTCGTTGTTCCGTCCGAAGACCGGCTGATCGTCCCGGAACCAAAGCGGCTCGTCGTCACCCGCTGTCCGCCTCCCCGCGTGATGGCTCCGTCCCCGAACTTCGTTGTGGTAAAAGACTCGCCCTTCGACGACCGCGTGATCCAGCCATCGCCAAACTTCGACGTCGTGTAGCGTGTCCCGTCCGAACTTCGCGTGAGATAACCAGCCCCGAATTTCGTGGTCGTCGCCGTGCCCTTCACGTTCGGGATCACCACCGGCGTAGGAGACCTTTCTTCCCCCGCCCCACCGCTCGTAGTCCCAGCCAAGAAGGACACAAAGAAGAAGAACCGGACGACGTGCCGTGCCAGTAGGGGCATGTCAGGAAGGTTGCCAACCCAGAGACAAGCATCAAGGACGTAATCTTCAGCCTCGCCCCTGAAACACCTTCACCGTGACTTTAACGCCTGAGTCCCCTGAGTTTCGCGGCAGGGTGGCAAAGGACGTTCGATCTTTGCTGATTGATCGTGATCGGCGGTCCAAGCCGGCCTAATCTGGATCCTGTCATGAAGCTCATCACGTTCGTTCTGGTCCTCTTCTCATCATTGCCTGTTTCCCCGCTTTTCGCGGCGGGCAGCGCCCCTACGGAAACCGGGCCTACCACCCGCACGCGCGATCATTTGCGGGGAAAGCGCTACGGGGAAGTCATCGTGGTGCGGGGCGGTCCGTTCGTTTTCACCGGCGAGGTCTTCAACACGCTCGGACTCAACGACTGTCCTGAGCCGCTCTGGAAGGCGCTCGATCCGCGCGCTTTGAAAAAGGAATTTCGCGCGGCCGCAGTGGTTCTCAACGGGCCGCGCTATTTCGTCATGGACCGCACTTCGCTGGCCAACCCGGGCCGGATCGCGACCTTTGGTGACCTGGAAGCGAGGCACCTGGCCAATGTGCGCATCGCCCTGCCGACCATTCTACGCGGCCGCACCGCACCTTACACCGAAAACACGGTAGCCCGGACCTCGGAGTTTCTCTACCGCCGAGGCGGCCGGATCTACGAATTGATTGCGCCCGACGGCACGCGCTATGTCATGCAAACCTACGCCTTGATCGTCGACCCCGATCTGACCATGGCCGACCTGAAAAATTTGGCCACCCGACTCCGACTGCCCGCCGGCTGGCAATACCGCACCCGCGTGCTGGATCGCGACTTGGTGCTCCGGGCCGAAGGCACCGCTCACGTTTTGCAGGACGATCTGGAAAACAGCTACCAGCGGGTCACCCCCGATCCTTAACCCTTCGCCCGACCGACTTGGTATTGCGGAGGCCACCAGACCAAGAGGGATCGGAATTGGCAGGCCACGGTAGCTTGGTCCATGCCTGCCCGAGCTGATAAAAGTTGTGGCGGACTGGTCGATGGAGCACGGTGGTGCTACTCATGAATATATCTGTTGCCGCCCGTGGCTTGGGCTTCGGTCTGCTACACTCTAGAGACTGGCTTTCAATTTTTGCGCTCCTCTGCTTGGCGGTGCCCGGTTCCCTGCCCGCGGCCATCACGCTCGATCTCCGCCTTCCAGGCGAAAGCTTGCCTCTACAGCTTGAGCCATCGGACACCATAGGAGAGCTGAAAGAGCGGGTGCAACAAACAAGGGACTTGGCACCCGATCAGCAACGTATCGTCTACAACGGGGCTGTCCGTCCCGACACCGATACCCTCGGCCAGCTCGGGATAAAAAACGGAAGCCGGTTGGACGTTTTGCTCGCCGGGCAAGGAACCCCATCATTCCCGTCATGGGACCTGACCCTTTGGGATTACCGCGATGACGCCCCGGCAAACGAAGGGTTCGCCTCTTACTATCGGACCCTTCTCGACTTCGCCAAAACTTACGGCTTCGCAAAAATTATCACCTACATCACCGCCACGAATGCCGGACCTGCCTATGCGGACTTCTATAACCCGGCCGCCCCCCTCGTTGCGGGTTCGACAACGAATTTTCTCAGTTTCCTGCACACTGCGGCGGTCGAAATCCCCGGAGTGGCTGTCGAGGCAATGATCGACATCGCGTCCTTTGCCACCGCGCCAGGAACAAACAACACCAGCGGACTACCCTTGCCGGACGTGTGGGTCAGCATTGTTCCCGCCATGGAGTGGGTGGCGGATCTGGCCGGGCCGGCGGCCGGCTCGGCCTTCGCCGGGTTGACCATTGACCCGGAATTTTCAAGGACGAACTCGCCGACTCCTGCCGCCGACCCGGCGGATGCCTACCAGATGCTGGCCAACTACATGGACAAATTCAAACTCGACCGCGGGCTAACCAATTTGCACAGCGGGATGACCTTCAGTATTGATGCCGTGACCCTGACCTTCGTCAACCGCTCGGACTTTCCCTTGCTCCCAAACTTAAAACCCTCCCCCAGCCTTGGTACCAAGACCAATTCAGCCGGCCTTCCCACCTGGCGGACCAATGGTGCCGCCGGACCTCTGCTCCAAAATGTTTATCTGCAAGCTTACGAAGGCGACTTTGCCTTTTGGATGGCTGTCGGAAAGACCAACCCTTCCCTTGGTGCGCAATATTTGAATAGCGCCCTCCGCGACATGCCTTACCTGCTGATGCCCGGGACGCTGGCCACCACAGGCGACACCGCCAAGCCTTTTCCGGTCACCGGAACCGGCACCATACTGACCAATCTCGGCGCCGGCCAAGCCATCAGCCTGATTGTTTCTCCCGGCGTGCTTTTTCCCGATCAAAGCCAAGGGCTGACTTGGACCACCGACACCGACGTTGCCCCGACGAACAACACCAGTGCCCTCATCAACGGACTTTACACCAACATCCCCTCGCCGGGCCTCCCCTTCCTTTCCACCGAGGTCACCATGAAGTGGCGTTTTCCTTACATCACAGCCGCCATGGCCGAGGGAATTACCCTCCTTTTCAGTGCGGAAAACGGAACCGACATCCCCTTTATGGGCTCATGGCAGCCGCAAACCTTTCTCTCCTTCCTCGAAGCCTTCCACCAACTCGGACAAACGGCTGATCCGCTTACCGCGGTCTATAGCCTTTCGGAAAGCAAAGGACTTCCACTCCCCAAAAACTACGGTCTTTACGACTACAAGCAGCTGACCAACCACTGGGCACTGCAGGTCGCCCCCGTGACAAATCCGGTCTTGAGCCTCGCGGGGCCAGCGGCCGTCTCCGAATTGTCCGACCACAGTTATTCTCTCCAATCGACCGGAGACTCCTCCCCCGCAGCGGAGATAAGTCCGCTCCTCGCCGAGTGGTTTTCCGAGCAGCCGGGGTCGCCGACTGGTCCCGGACGATTTGCCTTCGCCGCAGTTTCCAGTCCCCGCACCGTGCGTCTGGCTGCGCTTTTGGGGGACCGGGCCGCCATTCGTGATGTGGCTGTGCTCGATACCGATACGGACAATTTTGCACCCTATGCAGGCAACGGCATGCACGACGGCTGGGAGCAGTCCGCCGGTGTCCCCTCGAACACCCGGCTGGATGCGATCAATGGACCGACCGGACTCTCCAACGCCATGCTCTACGCGCTTGGCATCAATCCCTCGACCGCACAAAGAGCAAACCTTCCAGCTCTGGTCGCAGACCAAGCCGGGGCTTACGGCCTGGATTTCACGGTCAATCGCCTGGCCACGCTCGGCACAGTCACGGTCGAGCAATCCGACGACCTTCATAGCTGGCGACCGGCACCTTTTCTTTCCCTCACCGCTCGGACCGGGCTGCTCGACCATGTTCGCGTCATGTCCACCGCGGGAGCATCCCAGCGATTTTTTCGTGTGCGCGCTGAGAGTACTCCCCGTTTCACCCTCTGGGTCGAGCGCGATGACGGCGACCAGAACTATTACAATGGCCTCCTCGCCCTCCTGACCAATACCAATGAGCCTCTGCAGTTCGACAAGGTACTGATCCGCTTGGCTGATCCGGATCTATTTCCGGGCAATTTCGACCCCACCACCAACTCCCTTCTCTACCAGTTCGCCAAGCAACTGGGAGCTTCCGGGTGGTCCGGCGAGCTGGGGCTTATTCCGGATTTTACAGGCAGAACCAACCCTTGGGGTTGGCAGCCAGTGGGCACCAATGTCGCCGACACCAACAAATGGCAAAAAGCTTTTTACTGGGTACAAGCCGTTAACCCTCTGCTCCCCGCCGGTTCCCTCAAATTCAGTGAAATCGTCCTCGAAAAGGAGGACTCGGGCATCCCGGGTGACACCAACACTTATGGAGCCATCCGCGCTTTCCGCAACAGCCTTTGGACCAATTCCTCGGATCCAGACCGCCCCGGTTTGGGAGTGACGGGCTCGGCGAACGCCATCGCCCAGTTTGCTTGGTGGACATCGGACACCTATGACACTCTTGGGCGCCTTGTCGATGCCGCTTACCCCGAACTTTACAATCTCTACAAGACAGTTTCCGGCACCACTTACCTCGACGCCTACGCCGCTTCGGCCTCCCTGCCCGGTCCGTCTCCCGCACTCCCCAACACCATCTACACACTCTCCCGCAGCAATACCAATCCGGTCAGCGCCATTATGGGCGATCCTTCCGAACCGACACCGACCTCGACCTTTGGTTTCCTGGTCGGCCAGCAGATCCCGACCAACGCCTTCACCAATGGCACCGACCTCACCCGCGTGCATCTTCTTTTTTCCACCGAATGGCTCGGCGCGCCCCAGGGCTCACCCATCATCGATGCTTTTGGCACTTGGACCAATGAAACAACCGGCGTGAACGGTTTTCTCGAGTTCGCCGCCACTTTCCAGTCCGAGTTCGGTCAATGGTGGGGGCGACAAGTGCCCCGCATCGGCATTTTCGAGTACGAATACATCCCCGCGAGCTGGCGGGCCGCACCTGCGGAGGAGTAGCGTCTGCTCCGTCCTGCGGCCGGGCGCGGAAATGAATGGCGTCTTCGCTACTCGAGCCTTGCGCGGGCTTGGGGTGAGAGTTCTCTGGCCCGCAGGGGGCGGCCGGCCAGAGTCACGCCTTGTGAGGCAAGTTTTTCGGCGATCGCCGCGGTGATCATGCGCGAGGTGCGGCGGGCATCGGCGGCCAGACCGGACGCGGCGGCACTGACCGCCAGCCGGGGGACCAAACCGAGGGGACTGCTGAAAAGCGCGCCGGGCTCCGCATTCGATCCTCCGGTCGTTTGGAAATGGGCGAGGGCTTGACGTCGTCCGCGGGGATCGATGCGGTAGATATCGACCACCGTCTCGAGGCGCGTGCCGCCAAGCCCGAAGCCGACGATCGAGCGCAGGGCCCGGCTGCCCTGGCTCATGCGGACAAAGCGGCCCTCGAGGATCCAGTGCCGTGGATTGGTCACGCGCTCGTTCGCGCCGATCATCATGGCCGGCCCCACGTGTTTGCCCAGCCTCTCGACCAAACGCCCGGCCGATTCCGTCCCGAATTCCCGGGCAAAGGCTTGGAGTTCGACGCCCTCCCGATCGACCTTTGCGGCGCCGAGTTCCGCGGTGAAGGGCCGCACACAGATGACCTCGGGAACCGGCACGGGGGAGACTTTCCATTCGCGCTTGACCAGGCTGATCGAGGCGCACCCGGAAAGGAAGATACCGGCGAGGGCCGCCGCCGTGGCGGTGCAAAAAGAGACGTGTGGACGGGACTTCGACATAAGGGTCATCTCCGCACCGTGACGGCACGAAGGCAAGCCGGCGGTGGTCAATCGGGAATCCGCAGAATCGGGCCCGCGCGGTAAAAGGAGGGTTTGCAAGAACAACCCGTGACCGCGGTGCGGCTCTGCATTAGGGTCCTCGCATGGAGAGGCACACATTCGCGAGTCTCGGGCTTTCCCCGGAGATTCTCAAAGCGGTCGACAAGTTGGGTTTCGAGGAGGCGTCCCCGATCCAAGCGGCGGCCATACCCGTCTTAATGGCAGGCAAAGATGTCGTCGGGCAATCGCAGACCGGATCGGGCAAAACCGCCGCCTTCGCCATTCCCGCGATCGAAAAAACCGATCCCACCCTGCACGCCGTGCAGGTGCTGGTCCTCTGCCCCACCCGCGAGCTGGCCACCCAGGTGGCCGGGGAAGTGCACAAACTGGCCGCGGGCAAGCGCGGGATCCATGCCGTGCCGGTTTACGGCGGATCATCGTTCGAACGTCAGGCCCAGGAACTCAAACGCGGGGCCCAAATCGTGCTCGGTACACCTGGCCGCGTCATTGACCACTTGGAACGCGGAACGCTGAAGCTCGACCGCTTGCGTTTCATCGTGCTGGACGAGGCGGATCGCATGCTCGACATGGGTTTCCGCGATGACATCAAAAAAATCCTCGATGCCATGCCGGCGGAAAAGCAGACCGCCTTTTTCTCGGCCACCGTTTCCCCGACCATCCGCAAATTGATTGACCGCTACGCGCGGGATCCGGTCACCCTCAAGATCGACCAGAAGACGGTCGATGCTCCGGATATCACGCAATGGTATTACGAAGTTCCGCCGCGGACGAAGTTCGACGCCCTGCTCCGGATTATCGATTTCCACAGCTACCGGTCCGGGATTATTTTCTGCAACACGCAGCGCACGGTCGATGATTTGGCCGACGATCTGCAGGCCCAAGGCATTCCCTCCGACCGTCTCCACGGCGGCATCGCCCAAGCGCAGCGCACCCGGGTGATGAACAAATTCAAAGCAGGCGGATTCGATTTCCTCGTGGCGACCGACGTGGCCGGCCGAGGGATCGACGTGGACGACCTCGAATTGGTCGTGAATTTCGATCTGCCTTACGACCCGGAGGATTACGTGCACCGCATCGGGCGCACCGGCCGTGCCGGCAAGCAAGGGGCGGCCATTTCCTTGGTCACGGGGCGCGACGTGCACAAGATCCGCTATCTGGAAAAGTTCACCCACTCGGCCATCCGCCGAGGCAAGCTCCCCACCGCGGGAGAAATCGGCGAGAAGCGCACGGACGCTTTGCTCGAGCGGGTGCGGCAGACCATCGAGTCGGGTCACGGCCAGGCGCAGATGATCCATATCGACCGCTTGCTCGAGGAAGGCGCAGACTCGACCGAAGTCGCTGCCGCCCTCCTTCACATTCTCAATGGCGGCGAAGCCACGGCCCCGGCCGCGCAACCTGCGGAGAAACCCCAAGCGGCCGCCAAGCACGCGCCGATCGAAGAGCGGGGCAGCGACTCCGGTGCGCCGCGGGCAGCGGATGAGCCCCCGCGTAAAGCGAAGCCCGGCAAGGCGTGGCTGCGCATCGCGCTGGGTCGCGAGGCCGTGAAGAACCCGCGTGACATCGTCGACTTGCTGGTCGAGGGCGCGGGACTCCCCTCGCGCGAAGTCGGGTTTATCGCCCTCGGCGATGAGGCGAGTTATGCCGAAATCCCCTTCGACTTCGCCAAGGGGCTTTCTCCCACGGGCAATGCGATGCCGACCTCGCGCGGGGACATCACCATTTGGCCGGTTCCCGGCCTGCCGAACAAGAAACGGCGCTGACTCCGCCCCCTGGGCCGGTCAACGGTCGGCCAAGGCCTCGATTTCGGCCAAAGTCACGGTGCCACTGTGGTCGGCATCGATCCGGTTAAAGTTAGCCGCCACCCGCGGCATACCGGCCTCGGCCTCGGCCAACGTGAGTTGACCGTCATGATTCGTATCCGCCTCGGCAAAACGCTCAGCGATTTGCTCGTTCCGGGTATCGTCCGCCGCGGCCGGCCAGACCAAAGCAGCGAAGATCACGGCGGTGAGGAATTTCGGGGCAATTAATGGGTGGCAGAGCGAAGTCATCCCTCACTTTCCCCAACCCCGACCTGATGTAAAGAAAATGCCGGTTAATCCGATCAAGGCGAAGGCTGCGGACCAGAACCAACACCGTGGCCCGGCTTTTCATCCTGGCAAGCCATCCGGGCCCGAAGGCATTTCAGTCCAGAGCGGAGAGATTGGCCTCGCTGAATTTCACTGCCGACTGCCTCGGGCCGGAGGGCGACGGGGTAACCGAGATAATGACCCGCAGATCATCGGCCGGCAGGGTTCCCTCGACAAAGACCTCATGCCACTCGTCATCGGTGGGGAATTCTTCGAGCACCACCTCCTTGGAAACCACGGTTTTGGGCTCTCCGTCCTTCGTGCTTTCGAGCGTTAGTTCAACACTATAGGGCCGCTGGGAGCCGGCCTCGTGCTTGTCCACCATGATCAGCACGGAAAATCGCACCCTCTGACCTGACTTGGCGCCGGTGACGTCTTGTTGCATGCCCGACTTGTTGTTTCCGCTGACCCGGTAATGGTGGTAACCCATCATGGCCCCCGAAGGGGTCTTTGGCTCCCATCCCGTCTCCCGCAGGAGCCAATCGCCCCAGATCGTCCAAGCTTCGGGCAACTCCGGATTTTCCGAGGGGTAGCCGAAGTCACCGTTCTCCAGGCTTTGCGAAAACAAGGACCCCGCCATGACGAGCACGGCGGCCGATGCGATGAGGATGGTTCTGGACATAAAGTGACGGCAGGCGGTTTTCCCACGCTCAGATTTGCACCAAGCCGCGCTGGACCCCGAGGATAGCCGCCTCGGTACGCGTTTCCACCCCGAGTTTGGCCAGGATGTTGCGGACATGGGCCTTGACCGTGAATTCGCTGGCCGAGAGGACGCGGGCAATGTCTTTGTTCGATAGTCCGCGGGCGATGACCGCAAGAATTTCCAACTCGCGGGGCGTGAGGGTTTGGAAAGCGTCCCGTTCGGCCAGCCGTTCCGCCACCGCCGGCGGCAAATACTGGCGCCCCTCGACTACCGCGCGCATCGCGGCTTCGAGTTGTTTTCCGGGAATACTTTTCAACAGGTAGCCGCTGGCCCCGGCCGCCATGGCCCGGTGGATATCCTCGTCCCCGTCGAAGGTGGTCAGCAGGAGCACGCGCGCGTCCGGTCGGGCTTTGCGGATGGTTTTCAAAGCGTCGATGCCCGTTCCATCGGGCATTTGCAGATCCAGCAGAGTCAGGTCGGGCTGATGCTTGGCGTGGGCCGTGATGGTTTCGGCCACCGTGGCGGCTTCGGCCACGATCTCGAAGTCCGGGCGCAACTCGAGCACCGCCCGCAACCCCTCGCGGAACAGTTCGTGATCGTCGGCAATGAGAATACGGATCATGGGAAAAGCGTTTTTCAGACCGCTTCCGGCAAGACCACCTCGACGCAGGAACCGCCGCCGACCACGGACTTCACGGCCAGCGAGGCCCCGAGCAACTGGGCCCGCTCACGCATGTCCTGCTGCCCGTAATGGGGCCGACCGTTGACCGCGGGAGCGGAAGAAGGATCGAAGCCGTGGCCGTTGTCTTTCACCGTGAGGACAATAGTCCCGTCGTTGCGCCGCAGCGTGACCTCCAACGCGGTGGCATGAGCGTGCTTGAGCACGTTGGCCACCGCTTCCTGGGCGATGTGGAGCAGTTCGTATTCCTGCTCGTGGGAAAGCCCTGTGTCGCCGTCACAAAATTCAAGCGTGGTGGCGATGCCGGTGTCTTCGGTCAGCAGCCGGACGGAATCGCGCAAGGCCTCGGTCAAGTTGTGCTTCTCCAGAGCCAGACTGCGCAGCCCCCACACGGTGCGGCGAACTTGGGACTGGCTGAGACGCAGCAACTCCGCCGCCTTTTCAATCTGTCGCCGCACGGGATCCGCTTCGGCCGCCTCCGGATGCGTGAGCAAATCGTTGGCCGCATCCATGCGCAGGGCGGCACCGGCCAGGGTTTGTTCGAGAGAGTCGTGCAAGTCGCGGGCCAGACGGTTGCGCTCGGCGGTCACGGCGGCATATTCACTGAGTTCGCTGCGGCGCGCGCTGAGTTGGGCGTGCAATTGGTCGGTGCGGGTTTCCACCCGTTTGGCCAGCGAATCCCTCGCCGCGACAAGTTCGCACTCGGCGGCAAGAAGGCTTTTGTTTTTGCGGGTGAGCAGGCCGGCAAAAAACAGCACGGTGACCAAGGCCGATCCGGTGCCAGCGAGAGCCACGGCAAGTCGCAGAGGGGTCCACCAAGGCGCCGGCTCCACCACCCGCACGTCGGCCAAGCTGCGCAGATAAATCAAAAGATCGCGGGGCTTCAAGTAGCCCTCTTCCTGTTGATCCGAGCCGACCGAACCTTCCGCGATTCCGGTCACCGAGATGATGGCACCGGGGGCCGCAGGGAGAGCGTCACGAGGAATACTCCCGCCGAACTCGGCGGCGAAAAGCAAATTATCGTCTTCCAGCAGGAGCCGCGCGGGACTCACATCGGTTTGCGTGGCAATGAGGCGTCCGGTGACTTGCACAAGTCGTCCTTCGTAGAAAAGAGCATCGCGCGCCGTTGTCATAACCACAGGCTCAAGGGCGTTGCTGTCACCCAAAACTTGGAACTGCCCATCTTCCAAAGTCGGGCTGAGCGGGCCGGGCACCGGAAACCCCAGCACTTCAACCACGGAGTTCAGGGCGGGCGGTTCGACCTTGCCTACCGTGCGCACCCGCACCCCGTGCTCCTCGTCCTGAATTTGGAAGGACTCGTTGTTTTGGGCATGGGTGACCGTCCCCCGCGTGCGGATGCGGTGCCCGGGCGCAGCGCTGACCGGATGCCCGAGCAAACCTTTGAGCGGAGTGAGAGGCAGCGACGACACAGCCCGCGGTGGTTCGACGACCTCGATGAATTCCGGGTTGGTCACCCGCATTTGCGCGGTAAGAACCTGCCCGGCTTCGTTCACCGCGACGGCGTCGATCCCCCTGATCCGCACCACGCCATCCACCAATTGGGAGAGCCGGTCCAATTGGTCGCTGGGAGTAAGGACGAAAATGCGCGTGCCATTGGCGTCCAAATGCATGATGGCGTGATCCCGACCCATGCGCGACCAGGGGTGCACCGCGCGAACAATGCCGGAAAGTTCGACATAACGGCAGTCGTAGGAACCGCTAAGCAACTCACTTCCGCTGACCCTGGTCGGCTCCGGCAGCCCGGGTTCCCCGATCACCTCGAGAGACTGCACAATAAAGTCGGGGGCGAATTGGCCTTTTTGGAGGTAGCCTCCGACTTCGACTTTCTGGCCGAGCCTCAAATCGCGCGGACGATTCACGTGCATCGGCATCCAGATCGCCGCCGAGCCGTCTTGCAGGGCGATTTCGGTTTGGCCGTCGCTGATGTGGTTGATAATCCCGCTGGTTCTCGCCTCGATGCGCAAACCCTCCTCGTTCGGGAACTCCCGCAATTGGCTGATGCTCAAAAAAGGAGCCGCCTCCGCGGCGGTAAGTGGAAAGAGCTCACCCGCCGCGATCAACAAAAACAATGAAGCTCTGCAAAGTGCGATCAAACCGAATTTTAGTTAGCCACAGAAGCCCCCCGCTGGCCAAGCCGGCTCTGGCCGCCCCTCTAGTCATTTCGGACTATATCCCAAAGTAGGAACCTGCACTATCTGTCTCTGTGCGATTCCGCATCGTTCTCCCGTCTCTCCTCATTGCCCTCTTCCCCGGAGTGGCTGGCGGGCAATTGCTGCAGGTCGACGGCACCCGGATTGTCAATAGTTCGAACAATCAGGAGGTCATCCTCAACGCGGTCAATTTTGGCAATTGGATGGTCATGGAGGGTTACATGATGAACTCGGTCAGCCAGGCGCCGGACCAGCACACGTGGAAGCAAAAGCTGACCGCTTTGGTGGGGGAAAACAGCGTGAAGACTTTTTACGATGCGTGGCTGACCAACCACGTCACGCAGGACGATATCAAGCAGGTCAAGGCCTGGGGTTTCAATGCGGTGCGCCTCCCCCTGCACTACGAATACTTCGTCAACCTGGGAACCCGCGACGTGTGGAACGAGCAAGGCTTTGCCCTCGTGGACAACATCATCTCGTGGTGCACAGCAGCTGGGATCTACGTCATCCTCGATCTGCACGCCGCGCCGGGCGGACAAAGCGACAACAGCGGGATCAGCGACTACGACTCGACCAAACCTTCCCTTTGGGAAAGCGCGGAGAACCGGAGCAAAACTGTCCAGCTGTGGGATAAACTTTCCGAGCGCTACAAAAACGAACCATGGGTTGCGGGCTACGACCTGATCAACGAACCGAATTGGGACCTTCCGGGCGGAACCCTCCTGCGCGAACTTTACGTGGACTTGACCCGGGAGATTCGCGCCAACGGGGATGACCACATCCTCTTCATCGAGGGGAACAGCTACAGCAACGACTACACCGGCCTCACTCCTCCTTGGGACCCCCAGATGGTTTACGTCTTCCACAAATACCAATCCTCGGCGGACTTCAGCACTGACATTCAATTTGCCCTCGATATGCGAGCCGGACAAAACCGTCCCATCTGGTGCGGCGAGCACGGGGAAAACAGTAACGACAACTTTACCAAGATGGTCGAACTCCTGCGTGGACAAGGTATTGGCATGTCCTGGTGGCCGATGAAAAAGTTCGAAAGCAGCAACTGCCTGGCCAGCGCCACCTTCCCTTCCGGCTATCAGGATCTCCTCAATTACCTGGGCGGCTCCAATCCCAATCTGAGTGCCGGAACGGCCCGCAACACCCTGACCCAACTGGCCGAAAGTGTCCGCCTGGCCAACACCGAACCCCGAAATGAAGTCCTGCGCGCGATCTTCACCCAACCGGGCAACCGTGACACCGCACCCTTGGGAACCGTCCCCACGATTCCGGGAACGATCTATGCCTCCGACTACGATCAGGGCATGAACGGTCATGCCTACGCGGATACCGGGTGGGAAAACGTGCTTTACACCACGGGCGACTACACGGCTTGGAACGAGCGCTGGACCTACCGCAACGGCGGGGTGGACATCGAAACCTGCTCGGACCCTGACTCCAACGGCTACAACGTCTGTTTTTTCCAACCGAACGAGTGGATGAAATACACCGTCGATGTCGCTTCCCCCGGGACCTACTCCATCGACCTGCGCGTGGCCAATGGATCCGGGCAAACCGCCACCCTCGAGATCCAAAGCGGCGACGGAACCAAGACCCTGGCCGTGGCCTCGGTGCCGAACGGCGGCTGGTCGGATTGGGTGACGGTTTCGGTCAGCGGCGGCTTTGCCAGGGCCGGCCGCCAGTCCATTCGCATCGCCAATACAGGTGCATCCGGCTGCAATCTCAACTCCGTTCGCTTCACCAGGACCAGTGACACCGTGGCAGCGACCACTTCGGTCCCGGTGACCGTGACCACCGTTTCCCTCAAGGCCAACAACGGCGGATACCTCACGTGGAAAAACTCAAGTCCGCATGTTTTGACCTGCGAGGCCACCTCGGAGACGGACAACACACGGTTCACCTTGGTCGACGCAGGGAACGGACGCACCGCTTTGCTCACCGGCAATGGCCAATACGTCCGCTACTCGGCCTCCGACAAGAAGCTCTATGCCGATGCGGCCAGCGTGGGAGCTGACGAGCAATTCAGGCTGAACCAGCTCAACCGGTCGGTCGCCATCCAGGCGCCCAATTCTCTCTTTGTCTCCCAAAATGCCAATAACCCCGTCCTCTGCGACAAAAGTGTCCTCGCGGGCTGGGAATATTTTCTGATGACACCTCTTTCCACGACCCGAGGCGCCCCCGCTGCCCCTTTGGGCGTCAGCATGAACAACGGGACGATCAGCTGGAGAACCATGCTCGGAGCCACCCACTACTCGGTCGAGCGCCGCACTTCCTCAAGCGGCTCGTTCCAAGCCATCGCGACCGATCTCACCGGCACCTCCTTCACCGACCCAGCCCCCGTGAACGGAGCGACGAACACCTATCGCGTCTTGTCCCATGCCGGGACTTATGACAGTCCTCCTTCCGCCGAGGTCGGTTTCCTCGCCGCCGCACTCCCCGCGGGTTGGACCGGTCGAGACATCGGAAGCGTGGGCGTTCCGGGCAGCGCCACCTTTCTCGATGGCACCTTCACCTTAAAGGGATCGGGCGCGGATATTTGGGAGACGGCCGATGGATGCCATTTTGTCTCCCAGAATTTGAGCGGCGACTTTGTCATCACCGCCCGCCTGGCCAGCATGTCCAATACGGACTACTGGGCCAAAGCCGGACTGATGGTCCGCGAGTCCCATGCGTCGGGCTCCCGGAATGTCTCCCTGCTCGTCACCCCGCAGGGTGGAGGCACCCGCCTGCAGTGGCGCAGTTCGACGGGCGGCCGCACCTCCGATCATCAACTCAGCGGGAGCAACGCGCCTTTGTGGCTGCGCATCGTGCGCAGCGGCAACACCTTTACCGGCTGGCAGTCGGATGACGGACTGACTTGGAGCAACACCCATGCGGTGACCCTCGGCATGACCTCCGCGGTTTTGCTCGGACTGACCGTGACCTCGCACCAGAACAACGCGCTCAACACGGCGGTGTTCGATCACGTCAGCGTGACCAGTCTGCCGCCCGGAACCTCCAGTTGGAGCGCCTTCCAGAGCGTATGGTTCGCCGCCGGAGAGCCCAACAGCGCTCCCGAGGCCGATGCCAACAAGGATGGACTGGTCAATCTTCTGGCCTATGGAGCGGGGTTGAGTCCATGGATCCGGGCCACACCTGAAAACGGCGGGTCTCCTTTCGTCGGGATCCACGATGGCTTCCTTGCCATGACCTACACCCGCTTGCGCCACCGTTTCGATTTCGACTGCGTGGTCGAGGTCTCCGGAGACCTCGTCACCTGGAATTCCGGTCCGGGCTTCACCGTGGAAAGCGGAATCGTGCCGCTCGATGCCGTCCGGGAACAAGTCACCGTGCGCGATGCCATGCCGGCCGGTGACTCCAACCAGCGCTTCATCCGCCTGCGGGGCATCTACCCGCGGTGAATGGTCTACGGATCAATACGGGGCGGACGTAATGCGCGGGGCCGGGCACCCTACAGAAGACCGAGATCAGCGCGCGGCCAATTCCGCCAGCATGCTCGGCCCAGAACACGAGTCATCACGGAGCCACTGCCGGATTTCTTCGAGGGTTTTGTCCCCGCAGTTGCGTCCGCCTTTGAGCAACTCGAGCACATCGGCTTCGATCGCTGCGGCGCGTGACCGGATGCCGTGACGGGCAAGGGCATTGACCGCCCGCGGCGAGAGTCCGGCCAATTCGACCGCACCGCGCAAGGTTTTCAAGACGCGGCGGTGGCGCGAGAGCATGAGCGAGATGGCCTGGGGCGTGACCTCGAACTGCTCGGAAATCTCGCGGAAGGTGTAGCCCAGGCCGCGCAGGGTGGCGATATCGCGGACCCGCTGCGGCAGTTCCTCGAGGGTTGCCGCGGCAGGCGACTCGGTCAGGGTGCTGACCGAACAGGCGTCCAAGGCCACGATGTCATTCATAACCGAGTCCGAATCCCAAGGGGTAGAGCGGATTTTCGATGGTCTCCCGCTTGTGTCCGAGAGGGACTTGATCCATCGAGCGCGGCCAGGCGAAGGACAGCTTTCCGGTGGCCGGCGCGGCTCCGGTCAGCACATCGACCACCCCGGCACCTTCCGTCCCAGGAAGCCAGGCCGCCAGGATGGCATCCGCTTGATCCGCCACGTCGCCCAGAATCATGGGGCGTCCGGACAAGACAACGACCACGACCGGCAAGCCAGCGGCTTTGAGCGCGGCGACCGCTGCGGTATCTTCCGCAGAAAGGGCCAAGTCATAGCGGTCGCCTTTCATTTCAGCATACGGACCCTCACCCACCACCACGATGCCCAAGTCGGCGCCTTCGCACTTCGATCCGTCGGCCGTGAAGTTGACCTCGGTCGTGTTGCCGGCAACTGCTTTGAGCGCGTCAAGGATAGTGGTTCCGCCCGGCGTGAGGTCGCCGCGGTCGCCTTGCCAACCGATGGTCCATCCCCCGCACTGCATGCCGAGGTCGTCCGCACCGCTGCCCGCCACGTGGACCCGGCGCGGTAGCTTCTTGACCGGCAGGAGCGCATTGTCGTTTTTGAGCAAGACCACCGACTCGGCCACCGCCTGACGGGCCACTTTGCGGTGGGCCTCGGAGCCGAACTCCGGTTGCAATTCTTTGTTCGGCCAAAGATCCGGATCCGCCTCCATCATGCCCATGGCAAATTTGACCCGCAGAATCCGGGTGACCGCATCATCGATCCGCGCCATGGGAACTTTTCCCTCCTTCACCAATTCCTGCAGCATGGTGATGAACTCCTTGTAGCGGTCGGTCAGCATCACCATGTCCATGCCGGCATTGATCGAAATCTCGATGCACTTCTTGTAATCCGCGCTGCGCACCTGCCCCGCCGCATTGTTGCTCTCTGGTGCTGACTCGTCGGTCTCCGGACTGGCCAACTGATCGATGGCATTGTAATCGGAAATGAGGAAACCCTCGAAACCCAACTCGTTCTTCAGGATGTCGGTCAAGAGCTGCTTGTTGCCCGAGCATTTGACCCCGTTCCAACTGCTGTAAGACGGCATGATCGTGGCCACACCGGCCTTGATCGCGTCAGGATACGCGCCCAAATGAATGGCCCTCAGAGTCGCCTCGTCGACGCGCACATCGCCTTGGTCAAGCATGCCCTCTCCCCCACCCGGTTTGAATTCCGTTCCTCCATCACCGATGAAATGCTTGGCGCAGGCCGCGACCGACTCCTTTCCCGACAGGTCCGCCCCTTGCAAGCCGCGCACCACCGCGGGGCCGAGCAGGGCCACCACGGCAGGGTCCTCCGAGAATCCCTCATAAGCCCGCCCCCAGCGGATGTCCCGCGGCACGGCGACCGACGGAGCGAAGGTCCATTGGATCCCCGAAGCCCGTACTTCCCGCGCGGTGATCCGCGCGATTTCCTTAACCAACTGCGGATTCCGGGTGCAGCCCAGACCGATGTTGTGCGGAAAGATGACCGCACCGAGGAGGTTGTTGTGGCCGTGGACCGCATCCACGCCGTAAATCAGCGGAATCCCGAGCCGCGACTTCAGCGCGCGCTTCTGGCGCTCGGTGTAAAAATCCGCCCAGTCCGAGAGCTTGTTGCCACTCTCCGGATCCGAACTGCCACCGCTGAGCATCGACCCCAGGGCCAGGGTGGTGATGTCGTCGAGGTCCTTGACCGACCCGCTGTCCGGTTGGGTCATCTGCCCGACCTTCTCGGCCAGGGTCATCTTTTCGACAATGGCTTTGATTTTGTCGTCGTTCGCCGTGAGCCATGGTGGAGAGGCGGCCAGCGCGCTATAACAGAGAACAACGAAGGCGGTGCTCAAGATGGCCAGGCGGGCAAAGGGGGCAAGTGGCGAGAATGTCATGGGGCAAGAGGTCTTGGAGGTTGCGGCTACAACCAGTCGGGCATCTAGCCACGCAGTAGCCCAACTTCACAAGCTCTAGCTCCGATTCGCGCCTAGTCACTTCGGACTATAGCGGTGGTGGATAAACCAGCGTAATTTCCCCCCGTTCTTTGCGTCGCGTCCACGCGGCGACAACCAAATCCAAAACAACCTCCACCACACCCAGTCCTCCCATGAAGCTCAAAACCAAAACCCCCAAGTTCCGTTGCGCACGCCTCGGAGTTTCTCTCGTCACCACGGCCCTCGCGGCCATCAGCCTTTCGGCCGCCAGCGCCGCGGATTGGACTGGCACCATTAGCACGGACTGGAACACCGCGGGGAACTGGTCTGGTGGTGCCGTTCCAACGAATGGGCAAAATGCCATCATTAACAACGGAGCTTCGAACAACATAGCCACCATTTCTGCGGACATTTCCGCTACCCCCAGTGACATCGACGTGCGAAATGGGAGCCGTCTGGACCACACGGCAGGCACTGCCGGAACGTCCGGGGGAGCTTGGATGTTCGTCGGCCAAGCTAACACAGCAGGCACCTATAATCTGGCGGACACAACCACGAATGGCGCCGGCATCACGGGTTTCGCCCAAGGAACCGGATCACTCAACGCCACGGGCAAACTGCTCGTGGGGGCCTTTGGTGACAATCGGACCGGAACCGTGCGGGTCAATACCGCTGGAACGCTTGCCGTCTCCGGCGAACTCTTCATCGGTGATTCATCAGGCAGCGTAGGCACCTTCAAACTCGAAACTGGCACCATGACGGTGAACAACAAGATCTATGTCGGCAACAACAACGGCACCGGCACGCTGGCCATGTCCGGCGGCACGTTCACCAAGACCGGTGACAGCCAGTTCCTCGTCGGTCACAACAATGGCACGGGCGCCGTGGTGCATAGCGGTGGCAGCATCTCCGTTAACAACGAGCTCTACATCGGCAACGAGAACACCAACGCGCGAGGAACCTACACTCTCAGTGGCACAGGAACACTCACCGTCTCCAACGAGGTGGTCGTGGGCCGCGAGAGCGGCACCGGTATTTTGAACGTCAACGGCGGCACGATCACCACCTCCGGCAACGGCAATATGTATATCGGACGCCGCAACGGCACCGGCACCTTGAACCAGTCGAACGGCGTAATCATCGTGAACAAGGAATTCGGCGTAGGCACGCTCGATGACAACAAGATCGGCACCGGTACCTACAACTTGAGCGGAGGCTCGATCGCGGTTGCCAACGATTTCTACGTCGGCAAAGACCAGGGGGCGTCTGGAACCATGGCAATGACCGGTGGGACCCTGGGGACGAGCGCAAGCCTGCGCATCGGTCACAACCAGGCGACGGGAGTGCTCACCCAAAGCGGTGGCACGGTGAACGTACAAAACGAAGTCTACATCGGCAACGAGTCGACCAATACGTCAGTGGGAACCTACACCTTGAGCGGGACAGGCGCCTTAAACGTCGGCAATGAGGTCCAGATCGGGAGAGCTAATGGTACCGGTACCCTTAATCTTAATGGGGGCACCATTACGACCAAGAAGCTCGAGGGCGGCACCGGCAGCGCGACGGTCAACTTCAATGGCGGCGTGCTCAAAGCAAAAGAGAACCAAGAAAACTTGATCCAAAATCTTGATACGGCCAATGTGCAAAGCGGCGGGATCAAGATCGACAGCAACGGATTCAATGTTGCCACCAGTCAGGCTCTAACCGGTACGGGCGGCTTGGAGAAGTTGGGCGCGGGCAGCCTGACCCTTAACGCTGCCAGCACTTACACCGGGCCGACGCTGGTCAGTGCCGGCACCTTGACCTTGGCCCTCAACAGCAGCATCACCAGCGCGGTCACTGTGGCCGGTGGCGCCGCCCTCGGCGGAGCGGGCACCATTGCTGACAACCTCTCTTTCAACTCCGGCGCCAAGTTTGTTTTCAGCCTGACCGAAAGATTGCTGGTCACCGGCGCGAGCGTGAGTTTCGTCGACTTCGGCATTGACGATCTTGTCGGATTGACGAGTGCGACCGCTGAGGGCCTCTACACCATCATCGGCGGCTCGGCCACCATCAACACGAACGGCCTCCTCAATTTGGGCTCCGCCAGCGCCTACGATCTGGGCAACGGAAAGTCCGCCTACTTCACCGAAGGCAGTTTGCAAGTCAACGTCGTTCCGGAACCGAGCACCTACGCCCTGCTCGTCCTGGCCGGACTGGGCTTGGCCGGACACGTCATCCGCCGCCGCCGCTAAGGGACATAGGCTCTCAAGCAGAACGCCCGCCAACCGGCGGGCGTTCTTTTTTTCACCCGGAAGCGGTACGTGCAGGCGGACGGATCCACCGAGCGGACACAGCCGAGTCAAGGGGCTGAAGTGGCGCCGCCGCCGGCTAAATGGTTTCGGAAAAGTCGTAGCCACGGACAGAAGAGGATAGATGAGGATGATTTTGCGCCGGCACACCGGCGCAAAAAACTTCCTGTCGGTGATCCAGGTGCCAGTCCACTGAAGTCCACCCCCTCTGTCCGTTCGTTGATTTCCTTGGGAAGTAAACGAAGTTGCGCCGGTGTCAGCCGGCACAACTTTCTTCGGCTCATCTTCCCTTATCCTCCCCAATCCGTGGCTGAATGTTTTTTGAAACCGCACTAGTCATTCCGGACTATAGCGAGTTTGCAACTTGGTGGTAACTTAACCATGCCTAATGCTCTGACCCCCGTAAAATCCCCCGCAAGCCACCTACCCCATGTCTCTCCCCATGAGTCCCCGACGCCTCCTCAGCACCCTCCTGCTCGGCGGCTTGTCTCTGACCATAAATTCAGCCGGAGCCGCGGAGAAGCCGGTTCGTACTTGGTCGGTCGTCGAAACCGCCAAGGATACCGGACACCGGCTCAGCGCCGTGACGGCTCCGTCCAAAACCGCAGCCCCTGCCCCCAGCGCCATTGTCTGCGATCCGTCGAAGTCATTTCAGGAAATCGTCGGCTTCGGCGGTGCCCTCACCGAGTCCTCCGCTTGGGTTTTGGCCCAGTTGCCGCCGGACGAGCGGATGGAAATACTTCGCCGCTACTACGACCCCAAGGAGGGCATCGGCTACACTCTGGCCCGCACGCACCTCAACTCCTGCGACTTTTCCCTCAGCATGTGGTCGCTAACCCCCACTCCGGGCGACTACGACCTGCATGATTTCACCCTCGAGCCGATGCGGCGTTGGATGATGCCGCTGATCCACGATGCCCGCAAGGTGGCCGGGCCCGACCGCTTCAAATTGATGGCCTCACCCTGGAGCCCGCCGGCTTGGATGAAGAACAACAACCGCATGGACGATGGTGGTTCGCTCCGCTGGGAATACCGTCCCGCCTGGGCGGGTGTTTTTGTCAAATTCGTTCAGGCCATGGCGAAGGAGGAGGGCATTCCGATCTGGGCCCTTTCCGTGCAAAACGAACCCGGCGCCCACCAGCGGTGGGAATCCTGCACCTACACGCCGGAGCACGAGGCGGAGTTCATCCGCGACTTCCTCGGGCCCGCCTTGCACGCCGCGGGGCTGGAGGATGTGAAGCTGCTGGGCCATGACCACAACCGGGACTCGATCGAGAAATTCGCCGAGGCCGAACTCGGAGACCCCGCCACCGCCAAGTATCTTTGGGGCCTCGGGCTGCACTGGTATATGAGCGAGGACTACGCCGCCTCGTCACGGGTGCACGAGAAATTCC
>CAIZMQ010000134.1 GCA_903934135.1 uncultured Verrucomicrobiota bacterium | reverse complement strand
CGCATTTTCTCCACCACTGTGGTGAGCTCCGAACCCCGCCGCACCGCCCTTTACGAGCTGCAAAAAGCCGCCGGGGCCCGCTGCATCAATTTTGGCGGATGGGAAATGCCGGTGCAGTTCACCTCGATCATCGATGAGCACCAAGCGGTGCGGACGACCTGCGGAGTTTTCGATATTTCGCACATGGGCGAGGTGTTTGTCTCGGGCCCGCGCTCCTTCGACTGGCTGCAGCGCATGCTGGCCAACGATCTGGCCAAGTGCCCGGCGGACGGGGCGCAATACACTTTTCTTCTCAACGATCGCGGGGGCGTGATCGATGACCTCATTATCTACCGCATGGCGGACGACAATTTTCTTCTCCTGGTCAATGCGGCGAAAATCGAGGAGGACGTCGCCTGGTTGGAACAGCACGTGACCGACGGCGTGACGATCGATAACCGCAGCGACACGATGAGCGCGCTTGCCGTGCAAGGACCGCAAGCTCCGCGTGTTTTCCGCGAGGTCTTCCAGTGCGAAATGCCGTCGCGCAACAGCTTCGTCGCGATGGAAAAGTGCCGCGGGGCGGTCATCGCGGCCGGCACCGGCTACACCGGCGAAACCGGTTTCGAACTGTTTTTTGCCCATAGCTTGGCCGGTGACATCTGGGCCGCCGTCCTCAAGGCCGGGGCCAAGCCCTGCGGCCTCGGCGCCCGCGACACGCTGCGCCTCGAAATGTGTTACCCGCTCAACGGCTCCGACCTTTCGCCCGACCGCACTCCGCTCGAGGCCGGTCTCGGGATGTTTGTCGCCTTAGACAAAACGGACTTTATCGGTCGCGACGCCCTCACCGCCCAGAAGGCGGCCGGCCTTCCCTCCAAGTTGGTTGCCCTGCGCATGACGGAAAAAGCTCCTCCGCCCCGCGCCCACTATCCGGTGCTGGTCGAGGGAAAACCGGTCGGCGAAACCACCAGCGGCGCTCTCTCCCCCACCCTCGGCGAGGGCATTGCCATGGCCTACCTGCCCCCCGACCTCGCCGCACCCGGCCAAGTGGTCCAGATCGATATTCGTGGCCGCCATTTTGCCGCGGTGGTTGAAAAGAAGCCCTTTTATCGTCCATTATCGGTCCGCCCGGCGTAACCCCCGCGGCCTCCACCACATGAATGTTCCTGATGATTTGCAGTATGCCGAAACCCACGAATGGATCCGCGTCGAGGGCGACACGGGCACCGTCGGCATCACCGACCACGCGCAGAATGAATTGACCGACATTGTGTATGTCGATCCGCCGAAAATCGGCGCCGCAGTCACCGCAGGCCAACCTGCGGCAGTCGTTGAGTCCGTCAAAGCCGCGAGCGACATCTATTCTCCCGTGGATGGCGAAGTCATCGAAGTCAACGCCTCCCTTTCCTCCGAGCCGGCCCTGGTCAACACCTCGCCTTACGAAAACGGCTGGCTCTACAAGCTCCGCCTTACCAATCCATCGCAGCTCGACGCGCTGAAATCCCCCGACGACTACCGCGCGCAAATCGGCTGACCCTCTTCTTATGAGCATGGCCGCCGCAACGCAGTCCAATTTTGTCCGTCGTCACGTTGGTCCCAACCGCAAGGAGATCGCGCACATGCTCGAGGCCGTCGGTTATCCGAGCCTCGACGCGTTGATCGACGCGACCGTGCCGGAAGTGATCCGCCGCCGCGAACCGCTCGACCTGCCGTCCCCGCTCGACGAGCCCGCGGCTCTCGCCGAAATCCGCGCCCTCGCCAACCAAAACAAGCCCCTGCCTTGTTACCTCGGCTTGGGCTACCACAGTTGCCACACGCCGCCGGTCATCCTGCGCAACATCCTCGAAAATCCCGGTTGGTATACCGCCTACACGCCTTACCAGGCGGAACTGGCGCAAGGCCGCCTCGAGGCCCTGCTCAATTTCCAAACCATGGTGGCCGACCTCACCGGCATGGAAATTTCCAATGCCTCCCTGCTCGACGAGTCCACCGCGGCTGCCGAGGCCATGGCCATGGCGCACGGGGTCAAAGGTGCGGGGGATAAATTTTTCGTTGCGGACAATGTTCATCCGCAAACCATCTCCCTGCTCCGCACGCGGGCCGAACCCCTCGGCTTGAGCATCGTCTCCGGCCCGTGGATCGAGGCCGCGCTCGATGCCTCCTACTTCGGCGCCCTCGTGCAATATCCCGCCACGGATGGCCGGATCCACGATTACGGGGACTTGGCCGCCCGCATCCACGCCATCGGCGGAACCTTTGTCGTGGCGACCGATCTTCTCGCCCTCACTTTGATCAAACCGCCCGGGGAATTCGGGGCGGATATCGTGGTCGGCAGCTCTCAGCGCTTCGGCGTGCCGCTGGGCTACGGCGGCCCGCATGCCGCCTTCCTCGCGACGAAGGACAACCACAAACGCCGCCTTCCAGGGCGCCTCATCGGTCTCTCCAAGGATGCGGCGGGCAACCCGGCTCTCCGTCTTTCCCTCCAGACGCGCGAACAACACATCCGCCGCGACAAGGCCACAAGCAATATCTGCACCGCTCAAGTGCTGCTAGCCGTCATGGCATCAATGTATGCCGTCTATCACGGCCCGGAGGGACTCAAGGCGATCGCGCAACGCGTGCACGACACCGCAGCGACCCTCGCGAGCATTTTGGGCCAAGCCGGACACACCGTGCACCACGAGCTCTTCTTCGACACTTTGCGTGTCACCCCGCGCATGCCGCTTGACGCGGCCAAGGCCGGAATCTTGTTCCGTGAATTTGCCGACGGCTCGGTGGGTATTGCGCTCGATGAAACCACCGACCTTGCCGCGCTCAACCGCATTCTCGCCGTGTTCGGGCTCCCCGCCGTGGCGGATATCGCATTGCACGACTTAGCTCCCGCGGTCGCGCGCACGTCCTCTTTTCTCACCCACCCGGTGTTCAACTCTTACCACACCGAAACGCAGATGATGCGTTACCTGCGACGGTTGGAGGGACGCGATCTGGCGCTCAACCACAGCATGATTCCGCTCGGTTCGTGCACGATGAAACTCAACGCCGCCGCGGAAATGATCCCAGTTACTTGGCCGGAATTCGGCAACTTGCACCCCTTCGCCCCCGTCGAGCACGCCAAGGGCTATGCCGAACTCTTCGCTCAGCTCGACGCCTGGCTCGCGGAAATCACCGGCTTTGCCGCCGTTTCATTACAGCCCAATGCCGGATCCCAAGGCGAATACACCGGACTGCTCGTCATTCGCGCCTACCACCTTTCCCGTGGTGACACCGGGCGCCACATTTGTCTCATTCCGACCTCCGCCCACGGCACGAACCCGGCCAGTGCGGTCATGGCCGGAATGACGGTCGTGCCCGTGGCCTGCGACCCGCACGGCAATGTCGATGTGGCGGACCTTCGGCAGAAAGTCGCAGAGCACGGACCGAAGCTCTCCGCCCTCATGGTCACCTACCCATCCACCCACGGCGTCTTTGAGGAAAGCATCCGCGAAATTTGTGATTTGGTGCACGCGGCCGGCGGTCAGGTTTACATGGATGGCGCCAACCTCAATGCGCAAGTCGCCCTCTGCCGCCCCGGCGATATGGGGACGGACGTCTGCCATCTCAATCTGCACAAAACTTTCTGCATCCCGCACGGCGGCGGCGGGCCCGGCATGGGCCCGATCGGCGTGGCCGCACACCTCGCCCCCTTCCTACCGGGCCACAGTATCATCGAGACCGGCGGAGCACAGGCCATCGGCGAGGTCTCCCAAGCGCCTTGGGGCAGCGCGAGCATCCTGCCGATCTCATGGATGTATATCCGCATGATGGGCGCCTCCGGACTCGAGCACGCGACCAAGGTCGCCATCCTCAACGCCAACTACATGGCACAGCGCCTCGATCCGCATTTCCCCGTCCTCTACAAGGGCAAAGGCGGACGAGTGGCCCACGAATGCATCCTCGACCTCCGCGAGTGGAAACAACGCGCCGGCATCGAAGTCGAGGATGTGGCCAAGCGCCTCATGGATTACGGATTTCACGCGCCCACCATGAGTTGGCCGGTTCCCGGCACTCTGATGATCGAACCAACCGAAAGCGAATCGCTGGAGGAACTTGATCGATACTGCGATGCGTTGATCGCCATCCATGGAGAACTGGTCGCTGTGGAAGAGGGGCGTCTCGACAAAGAAGACAACCCGCTGAAGAATGCCCCGCACACTGCGGAATGCGTCATGGCCGACGAATGGTCTCACCCCTACTCGCGCGAAGTCGCCGCCTTCCCCCTGGCCTGGCTGCGGGCCAACAAGTTTTGGCCTTCCGTCCGCCGGGTCGACAACGTCTACGGCGACCGCAATCTTTTCTGCACCTGCGGCCCCGTCGAAGAAGTCGCGGCCTGAGCCGGCACTTTGGAGTGCGGCGACTCGGCGCCGCTTTTTTCCAGCCGCGCTCCTATCGCGTCTCCGGCGCCTGCAACCCGACCAACCCGCCAACGTATCCCGTCATTTCCAGGTAGCCCCGCGCCCCCACTGCTTGGCCGCCCCGCGTCCCCACAGCCCGAACACTTCCCTCCCAATAAGAAATAGGACGCAGGACCAACTCCTGTTCGTCCAACGCGGCCTTCACCGTGACCTCCAGATCCAACTTTGGGATGCGCACCGTCCACTCCACCGGATAATCACCACCGGTGTCCTCGCTTCGCCAGGTTCTCCCCGGCAACAACTCGAAATCTTCGTGCTTCACCGCCGTGCTTGCGCCCTTGGCGTCGATCCACGTTCCGTGCGAAAACGGATCGCGCCCCCCATCCTTCAGCCGGATCTGAAAAAGCATCAACTCCGTCCCGTCCTCAAATTGCAAACTCAACCAGTCCCAACCCGTCTGGTCTTCGGTCAATTGATTGGTCGCCCACTCTTGATCGAACCATGACCAGCCATTCACCGCGACCGACTGGCCGTCGATCATCAGGCGCCCTGCCGTCTCCAGGCGGCTGAAGGAATAATAGTGCGAAGCGCGTCCCTCGCCGGCCGACTTCTGACTCACCCCATCCGCTCCGTGAAAAATCGGCGGCTTGCGCGGGATGAGCGTCAGTTCCAAGGCAAACGCGTCATCCCGCGCTTGCAAAACAAACCCGCCCCCCTCCCGCACCCGCAACTCCCAGTCGTCAATCCACGCCACGCGGTCGCCCTCGGCAAAGCCCGCCTCGCCGAACGCCCCGCGCGAGACCTTTTGCGCATAATGGAATCGTCCGCCGGAAATTTCCGTCACCGCGAAGTGGGCCAGCTTGATGTCACCGACCGCAAAACGCGTCCCGGGCCCGGCCTTCCGCTGCACGCCCTGACGGAAAAACGTGAGCTGATACCCGTAGTCCCGCCCATCGTCTCCGGTCAGATTCCCGGTGAAATACCACCACTCGGTTTTGAACTCCGGGTGCGTATGGTGATCGCGCGGAAATTCGTATTTCCAACCGGGCAGGGCCAGGGCCCACTCGTCAGCGGCCGCTTTCGGTGAGACAAGCCCGCTCAGGCCGACAAAAAGGAGACCGCTAATAAAGAAACGATTCACGCGGCGCTTCGACCTCCTCGATTTTTTCCAGTTCCAGCCTCGGCTCGATGGTCCCTCCCTTATCCTCGAAACGTGCCACGCCGGTAATCCTGACCCACCCCATGCGCGGCACCTCTACCGATTTACCCACCACCTTGATGCCCAGCGGCCGCGCATCCGCCGCACAGCAGACGACAAACATGCGGACCAAATCGAACCCGCCCTCGGGTCCGTCCCGCGGTGGAATGTATTGGCCGATGATGGACACCCGCTGGTTTTCGAATTCCTCCCGCAAGGCCGGTTCCTGTGCGGCGAAGAGCAAGTCGAGCGTCTCCACTTGAATCGCCCCATCCGGAGTGCGGGTGAAATATTCCACCCCTTCCTCCTGGTCCTCGGGCCATGATGCATCGGCTGAATCCACAGTATCATCCCACGCCGGCGCATCCTGCCATGATCCGCCCGGCAATTCCGCGGAGGGCAATTGCGACACATCGGTCACCATCCCCCGGTTCATCACCGCAGCTTCGCCGAATTGGCTGGGCGAAATGAAAGCCACCGCCGTGATGGGTAGCAAAAGCACGAGGAAAGCAAAGACCGCACCCGCGCTCAGCCGTCGTCTCGGCTCCTCCCCCTCGTGATGGCAACCACAGTCCCCGCAACCCGTGTCGGTCTCACGCGAAGCCCACCACCACAAAGCGCCCAAGACGAGCAAGCCGGCCCCGGCTATAACGACATAGGCGTGGAATTGCGGATGCAAATACGACGCGATGCGTCCGCTCAGGTAAAAATAAAGGAAAGTTGTTCCCCAAAGGAGCAAGGTTACGAGGGTGAGAATTCTCTTCATTATCCGCGAAAGTTGGGGATGGGTAGCAAAGTGCAGGCCGCGAAAATCAGCAAAATGAGCGCCGCGACGAGGAAACCGATGAAGCGTTTGCGGAAGACCAACCCGTAAATGAAGACCAGCTTCAGGTCGACCACCGGACCGAAACTCATGAAGGCCAGCTTCGCGGCGGACGGAAACGCGGTGAAGGTCGCGGCGACAAAAGCGTCCGATGTGCTGCACAAGGAAAGCAGGGCGGCCAAAGCCATCATGCTCCCGACGGCCAGCGCACGGTCATCGGCCAGCGGCATGATCACCTGCTGGTTCACGCTCGTGTTGAAGAGCGTGGCCACCGCCGCACCGAGGACAAAAAAGACCGTCACATCCAGAAAGTCACCCGTGGCCGCCCGCACCGCGGCAGCCGACTTTTCTTTCCCGCTCCGCACATCGGGGTGATCGTCAATCACCGGGGCGGCGACCAGATCCGGTCTGAGCACCCAGGCGCGGCGCAGGAAATGGACGATGCTGGCGATGACCACCGCAACGGCGAAGGATAGCGCGATCCGGCAGAGCATCATTTCCAGCGGACCTTGACCGCGGAAAGCCGCATAAGTACTCACCGCCACGATCGGATTCACCACCGGGGCCGCGAGCATGTAGGCCATGGCACTGGAGAGGGGCAGGCCTTTCTGCAGGAGGCGGCGAATGACCACCACAATGCCGCATTCGCACATCGGCAAGATGGCCCCGAGGACGCCGCCAAGAAGGATGCCGCCGGCCGGATGGCGCGGCAGCAGGCGCGCGAGTACCCGTGGCGGGAGAAACGCGTCGATCAAGCCGCTCAGGACCACCCCAGCTAGAATGAACGGCACCCCTTCGAGCACCACACTCAGGAAGGAGTAAGCGAAGTCCGGCAAACTAAACCAAAACCAGTGATCCATCCGACCCAAGAGTTGAAATCAGATCGCAGGCAAAGGCAAACGGGCAGTGGTTCCGTCCGGAAGAAATCGCTTACTTCCCCCGTTCCCGAGGCTTCCCTCTACCCTTCAAAGCCATATCCTCCCGAGGCATGCCGATGGTCCGTTCTGCGTTTGCCCTTCTCGTCCTTTCGCTGACCCTCTCACCCGGGCTGGCCGGGGCGCCGCACAACGGACTGGTTGCGCTCGAAACGGTGCAACCTCCCTGCCTACCCGAGGTGCGCTACGCCACAAGGCACAACTTCACCGGTGAGATTCTTTACCCGCTGCCGCGCCTCTTCCTTCACCGGGATGCTGTCCGCGCCTTGAGCCGGGTGCAGCGCGATCTGCAGAAGCGCGGGCTTGGCCTCAAAGTGTGGGATGCCTACCGGCCACTCGCCGTGCAGCAAAAAATGTGGAACCTCATCCGCGACGAGCGCTACGTCTCCAATCCGGCCAAAAACCAGGGTCGGCACACCCGGGGTACGGCGGTTGATGTCACCTTGGTCGATAAATCGGGCCGTGAATTGCCCATGCCCAGCGACTTCGACGATTTTTCAAACCGTGCCCACCGTGATTATCCGGGTGGCACCGCCGGCCAGCGGCGCAACCGTCAACTCCTGCAGGATACCATGCAGCGTCACGGCTTCATCGGTTTCCCGACCGAATGGTGGCATTTCGATCTGCAAGGGTGGGAAGCTTATCCCCCTCTCGATAATCCAATCGACACTCTCGCCCGGGAAGCGCCGGCCGACGCCCGTCTCGGCAGCATCGACCACCTCGTCTTTGTCTGGCTCAAGCGTCCCGGCAACATAACAGACCGCGCCGCGCTCATCCGCGCGACTAAAGAACTCCGCGAGTCCACCGGCCTCATCGAATCGGTCCGCTACGGAGGCCCCGTCCCGAGCCAGCGCCCCACGGTGGACGACAGTTTCGACCTCGCCCTCCTCATGCGCTTCAAGGACCGACGGTATTTGGCCAACTTCGAGAAAAACCCTGTTCACGAGCAAGCCATCCGTGAAGTACTCCGGCCGCTTGCCCGCAAAGTTCTTATTTATGACATCGCGATAGATTAGCGACTGCCTTCCCCCATTGGTATCTTATCCTTCCATGGCCTCGAGTCACAAATCGGGCGCTCGGCAGAGGCTTCGGTCAAAGTAGGACCGGGGCTTCTATAAGCTCGAGGTCCGGTTGGCCCACCGATAAGGGAGAACTCGACAAGACGCCTCGTCGGGGCATTCTTCCTAACATGCACCTTGTCTTGATCCTCCTTCTTGGCATTTCGATCCTCGCCTGCTCCCCGGCCCAAGCCTGCTCG
>CAIZMQ010000133.1 GCA_903934135.1 uncultured Verrucomicrobiota bacterium | reverse complement strand
GGCCTGCTTTTACTCTCGCTGGCTTTGCTCACTTTGCTGCGCTGGATGTGGCTGGCCCCGCAAGAACTTCCACCCTCCGGTGCCTATCTGGCATTGTGCGGTCACTCCCCCTCTGTCGCTTATTTCGATGGCCCGGGCGCCACCGCCGTGGGCGTCGCTCTCGGCACGCAGTGGGCCGGGGCAAACGCGCTGGGTGCGGCCCTGCTTTGGCCGGTCTTCGCCGCGCTGGCCACTCTCGCCATTTACCTTCTGGTCGCTCCACTGATAGGACGGCCGGGGGCAGCGGCTGCCGCGGTCCTGCTTAATCTCTTGCCCGCTTTCAATGCGGCGGCGTTGTACCCGACGTGCGCCATGCCTGTAACCATGTTCGCGCTCGGTTTTGCCGCCTGCGCCTGGCGGGCCCTTGAGACCTCCGCCATCGGATGGTGGTTGGGGGTGGGAACGTGTGCAGCCGGCGGTCTGCTCTTCGGTTACCTCGCCTCGTTCTTTCTACCGGCCTTGGCCGTGGTCATGCTCGCCTCGCATCGCTGGCGCCCCCAATTCCTCGAACCCGGTTTCTGGCTCGCCCTGATTTTGCCCCTCGCCGTCCTCGCCTCGTTGATCGTTTGGAATATGGAACACGGATGGGTCCATTTCATCGGCGGCACTTGGCAAACTGCCACCACGCTCGACCTGCGGCGCGTCCCTCAAGCCCTTGCCTCAGCGGCCTTCGGCGCCTCGCCCTTCGTACTGCCAGCCCTAGCGGTCGGTCTGTGGTTGGCTCTCCGGCACCTTCCTCGGGCACGGCCCGGAAAATTCCTCGCGTTGCCCGCTCTCTTAGCCGCTCTCATCGCCGCATACCTTGCCCTCCAAGGTTCTCCCGCTGAGGCTGCCGGCCTGGTGGCCTCCGCGCTGGCTATTCCCCTCGTGGTGCGTCTGCCGGCGCCGCCACCCGTCGTCGCCGTCCTCTTCTTCGGCGCCGCGCTGTGGACCGCAGGAGGGCTCGCCCTGAGGCAACCCACTCCCCCGGCCGTGACGGCCGGAGTAGTGCGCGAAATCGAGGCCCTGCGAGCCGCCGGGACAACCGATCCCGCCGCCCCCGTCTTTCTGGTCGCACGCGATGCCGCGCTCGCCTCGGCACTGGCCCTGCATTTGCCCGACACCTCGTTCGTCCCGGCCGGACACCCTCCTGTCTAGGTCGTCGAATCGCCCTATGCGGACAGCCAATTCTCCCTCTGGCCGAGGTATGACCAATTCGTCGAGGCGCCGCAACCGGGGGTCGAGGAGGCCCAGGATCCTTTCACCGAGCAGGACGGGATCAATCCCTTTCTCTGGCGCTCTGCGCTCTACATCACGCCGCAAAAGGCCGAAGACCTTCCCCAGGCCATCACTGCGGCTTTCGCCCACAACCGGCTCCTTGCCGAGATCACCACCCCTTCGGGCCAGATCCTGCGGGTTTATCTCTGCTCGGAATACGAGACAATGCCATTGTAAGCGTGACGATGCCGCCCCCAGCCGGTAGTAGTTTCCCTCCCATGTCCAAGCCCAAAGTTCTCGTTTCCGACCCCATTTCGCAAACCGGCGTCGACGCCCTGGCGGAGGGCGGTCTTCTCGATGTCACGTTTTCACCCGGCCTGCCGCACGAGGAACTGCTCAAAATTATCCCGGAATTTTCCGCCCTTGTCGTTCGCAGCCAGACCAAGGTGGGGGCTGACGTCATCGCCGCGGCGAAAAACCTCAAAGCCATCGGCCGCGCCGGGGTCGGGGTGGACAATGTGGACGTCGACGCCGCCACCCAGCGTGGCATTGTCGTCATGAACACCCCGGGCGGAAACACGGTTTCCACCGCGGAACACGCTTTTTCGCTCCTTGTCTCCGTAGCCCGCAAGATTCCGCAGGCCGATGCCAGCGTGAAGTCCGGCAAGTGGGACCGCAAAAGCTTCCAAGGCGTCGAACTCAACGGCAAAACCCTGGCCATCCTTGGCATGGGCCGCATCGGAGCTGAAGTGGCCAAACGGGCTCTTGCCTTCGGTATGCGCGTGCTCGCTTACGACCCCTACCTCTCCGCGGCGCGCGCCAAAACCCTGCAGGTCGAATTGGTCGAAAACCTCGAGGACGCCCTCCCCCAGACCGATTTCGTCACCATGCACATGCCGCTGACCGACGAAACCCGCCACATGCTCGACGCCAAGCGTCTCGCCCTCCTCAAAAAGGGCGCCCGCATTGTCAACTGTGCGCGTGGGGGACTAATCGACGAGCAGGCGCTGGCCGAATCCCTTGCCTCCGGCCACGTCGCCGGCGCGGCTATCGACGTCTTCGAGCAGGAGCCTCCCGACGCGGCCAATCCATTGCGCAACGCGCCCAACATCGTCTTTACTCCTCACCTCGGGGCCTCCACCGCGGAAGCCCAGGAAAGCGTGGGCATCGAAATAGCACACGCCATCCGCGCCGCGCTCCTCGACGGAACGATCAACAACGCAGTCAATGCCCCGAGCGTCGACGCCAAAACACTCGCCGTACTCGGACCCTACTTGCGGCTGGGCGAAAAACTCGGCCGCTTCGTGGCCCAGATCGCACCGAAGCGCTGCGGTACCCTGCGCATCGTTTACAGCGGCAAAGCCCGCGACCTCGACACAACCCCGATCACCCGTTCCGTCCTCAAAGGATTCCTCGCCAACATCAGCGGCGATGAGGTCAACGAGATCAATGCGCCGGGACTAGCACAGAACCTCGGCCTCCAAGTCGTGGAGTCGCGGGTCAGCGACAGCGCGGAATTCAGCGATTTGATTGAGGTCACCGCCGAGGACGGCAACCATCGCGCGGCGGCTGCCGGCACTTTCTTCGGGCAAAAACCGCGCGTGGTCGTCATCAATGGCCGCCACGTCGAGGCCCAACCCGAAGGCGTTCTCCTTCTCCTCGAAAACAAAGACCGTCCGGGTATCGTCGGCCATATCGGCACGTTCCTCGGCAAGCACCAGGTCAATATCGCGAGCATGTCGCTCGGGCGTGACCAGGCAGGCGGCACCGCCCTCACCGTCCTCAACCTCGACTCCGCGCCCGACGAGAACGTGATGAAAGATCTCCTCTCCGACCCCGACATCGTCAGCGCGCGGATCCTCAAACTCTGATTGGGGCGGCGACTTGGGCCAAGCGCCAGCGAGGAGGCCTCTGTCCTGCGATGACCTGCCGTTCCTTCCGCTGCCCGAGCGTGCTCACGTGAAAGAGCACACCGCGGACCCCGCTGGCCCTCAGGGCTGGCCTGTCATCCGCCGTGTGCTGAGCTTGACCGACTTTTTCCGGTCTCAGGTTTCAAGGTTCAGGTTCGTCTTTACTTCCTCCGCTGCCCGCCGCCCGCTGTCGATCGCACCGTGCACCGTGCCGCTGTGGCCTCCGAGATCCGTCGCCTCGCCGGCAAAGAACAGCCTCCTACCGAGCGGCGACGCCAGGGCCTCGCGGTGACGCGGTTCCGTGTGTGCCAACGGAAAGCTGTAGAGTCCGCGCACATACGGCTCCGCCGTCCAGTCCGCCACATGAGCGTCCAGGCAATGATCCGAGGCAATGCGCCCGCCAAAAATACGGTCCAATTCCCCGAGGGCAAACTCCACCCGGTCCACTTCAAGCTGACGCAGAAAATCGGCCCGTGCGCCACTGACAAAGGTCGTGAGCACATGCGCCCGGCCCCCGCGCCCCTTCCCCGGCGTCCAAAACTGCGGCCAAAAAGTGTCAGCGTGTAAAAAATACATATCCTCGGGCCAGAAGCGGTGGTCGAATCTCAGGACAATTTTCATTCCCCCATCCATTCCGATGCTGGCGATCGCTTCACGCTTGTCCGCGGGGAGGGCCGGGGAGAATTCCGGCGGCGCATCGCGCAGCACCGCAACCGAGCCGGTGTAGATCACCGCGTCGGCTCGCAAATCCTCCCCTCCGGCCAACCGGACCAAGGCCTGCGGACCGCCCCACTCGATGCGCGCCACGGCGGCGCCGAAGCGGATCCGGTCGCGCACTTGATCAAGGAGCGGGTCGAGTAGTCGCACGTATGGCTGGCGCACCGTGTAATTTTCCTCGCGCGATTGCCAATTCGGCTCGTATCCGGCAAACCCACGCATCCCGAGACGATCCAGGGTCGTCCCATGCTCCACCCCGAGCCGCGAATCGAGGTAATGCCAGGCGCGGCCCGGCACGTGCCGTGCCACCAGGCATTGTTCAACGGTCCAGGCCGGCCCGGAAAAGTTGCTCACCTTGGCAATGAAGTCGAACGCCTCGCGAAGGTCCTCTCCGGCCCGCGCCTCTGCTAGGGAGACAAGCTTTCCGTCATAGCGGATGTAGTCGTGCGCCGTCTCATGCCGGATCAAGTCCGCACCGGACGCCTCGACCAAAGGCACGAGGCAATTTTCCAGCCCGTGCACTTCTTCGGCCCCCAGCTCGATGTCGAAATCGGCAAAGCCCTCGAGATGGCGAATCCGGCCACCCACGCGACCGCTCGCCTCGAGCACCGTGACCTCCAAACCGTCGGAAACCAGACGCTCCGCCGCGGCCAACCCCGCGGCTCCGGCGCCAATAACAATCACAGATCGGACACTCATGCACAGTCCCTCGGACCGGACCTTCTGCCAACAAATCTGGCGGACGGCTGGAGGGCAAACACATTCGTGACGATTGTACTTCCCAAGAGGAGATCTCTTCTGTTCAGTGCCGCCCCATGAGTTCTTCCCGCCCCCTTTGGCGTGACGAGTGGCCCTTGCTCATTGTCTGGGCCTCCGCGCTGGCTTGGTTGCTGCAGGGCAAGGCCTGGATTGACGGCCTCTCCTCCCTTCTGGGCGCCACTGGTTTCCTCATTTGGGTGTGTCTGGCCATTTTGCTCTCCGCTTTCGCGGTGGTGCGACACGCCGACGTTCTGGCCGAGCGCTTCGGCGAACCTTACGGCACAATGATCCTCACCTTCGCCGTGATCAGCCTCGAGGTCTTCATGATCTCCGCGCTCATGCTGGAGGGCGGACAGCCCACCTTAGCGCGCGATACGATGTATTCGGTCATCATGATCGTCTTGGCCGGGCT